>DATDJZ010000196.1:0-12809 GCA_036520315.1 Solirubrobacterales bacterium
CTCCGCCTCGAGCTGGTCGGCGAGCACCGGTGTCACCGTCATCGTCAGCCGCTCGGCGACGTCCAGAACCGGCATGTGAGAGCGGGCGAAGGCGTCGAAGAGCCACTCTTCGCCAAAGGGGTAGGTGCCGAACCCCTCGACATAGGGCATGTGGGAGTGGAGAACGATCGCCAGGTCGCCCTTCGTCATCCGGCCACCTCCTCCGCTTCGCGTCCGGGGGTGCCGGGCGAGGGCGCGATTGCCCTGGCAACCCTCATCGCATGCAAATCGCCACGAAGTCGAGCGCGTGGTCCAGGTCCCCGGCGCGCAACTGGAAGTCACTCGCCCGGATCGCCGGGATGAAGCGCCCGTAGAACGGCCTGGTGAGGCGGAGGGCCGGGTGGACGCGGTCCCAGCCGAATCGGATCGCGAGCTCGTGCGCCCGCAGCTTTCGGGCGTGGTGGAGGCCGAGGATGTCGACGCGCTCGAAATGGGGCTCGAGCAGCTGGCGATACTCGGCAGCGTCGTACTCACGCACGTGCCAGGGGTTGTCCGACCTCTCCGCTCCTGGAGGCGCGAGCGTCAGGCGGTTCGGCGTGGAGATGTAGGCGACCCGCGAGACCTCGGCGATCCGGGCGAGCAGCCGGTCGGGCTCGTGGATGTGTTCGATGGTCTGGAGGAAGACCACTGCGTCGACGGGCTCTTCGAACTCCTCGACGAGCTCGCGCTTGAAGCTCAGGTTGGGGCGCTGGTACCGCGCGCTGGCGTGCGCGTGGGCCTCGGGGTTGGCGTCCACGCCGATCACCTCGCCTGCCCGCTTGGCCAGCAGGTCCGAGCCGTAGCCCTCGCCGCAGGCGAGGTCCGCCACCCGGAGGCCGGCGCAGCGTTCGGCGATCCACTCATACACGGCGACGTGGCGGCGATACCAGTAGTTCTCCTCCGGGACGTCGGGCAGGGTGCGCTCGCCGGTGAGCTCGAGCGGTGGCACGCCCTCCGGCTGGTTCTCCTGCACGTAGGTGCGGTCGGCTTCGCTCACCGCCGGGACGTTAGGGACCTGGCGCGATTCACCGCCTGGAGACGGCAGGGCGGCGTGGATTCGTAGAGTGCGCGAATGGCCCCTGCGATCGAGGCGCGCGAGCTCAGCCGCACTTTCAAGGGCGGCATCGAGGCGGTCCGCGAGGTCGACCTGAACGTGGCCGAGGGAGAGGTCTTCGGCTTCCTCGGGCCGAACGGCGCCGGCAAGTCCACCACCGTGCGCATGTTCTGCACGCTGCTCCCGCCGACGGGCGGGAGCGCGTCGGTCGCCGGTCATGACGTGGTCGACGCCGGCGACGAGGTTCGCCGCAACATCGGGGTCGCCCTGCAGGAGATCGGGCTCGATCCCGTGCAGACGGGCCGTGAGCTGCTCGAGCTGCAATGTGGGCTCTATGGCACCACCGGTTCCGCCGGCCGGGAGCGGGCGGCGGAGCTGCTGGAGCTGGTCGGGCTCACCGACGCGGCCGACAGGCGCACCAAGACCTACTCGGGAGGGATGAAGCGCCGGCTCGATCTGGCCAGCGCGCTTGTGCATCGCCCGCGGGTTCTCTTCCTGGACGAGCCCACGACCGGGCTCGATCCGGCCTCCCGGCTCACCGTCTGGGAGGAGGTCCGTCGCATCAACGCCGACGGGACCACGATCTTCCTCACCACCCAGTACCTCGAGGAGGCGGACGAGCTCTGCCAGAGGCTCGCGATCATCGACCACGGCGAGCTCGTTGCCCAGGGAACACCCGAGAGGCTGAAGGCGGAGATCGGCCAGGACGTGGTGAGCGTGGAGCTGCGAGGGGCCGATCCACAGCGCACGCGGGCCGTGATCGGCGAGTTGCCTGGCCTCGATCGCGTGATCGTCGAGGAGAACGAGCTCGCCCTGTTCGTCGAGGAAGGTGCCTCGTCGATCGCGGAGATCGTTCGCCGGCTGGACGCGGCTCACGTCGAGGTGGGCGCAATCTCCGTTTCGCGGCCCTCGCTGGACGACGTCTTCCTGGAAGCGACTGGGCGACGCCTGGAGGGCGCGCAGCAGGAGCAGGAGCATGCCGATGAAGCCGCGGAGGAGGACGAAGCGGCGGCGAAGGCGGTGGCGCCTTGACCGAGGTGCTCTTGCTCGGACGACGCGCCGTCCGCGAGGTCGTCCGCTACCCCGAGGCGACCATTCCGACGCTGTTCATCCCGCTCTTCTTCCTGGCGGTCAATATCGGCCAGGTCTCGCCCACCTTCCCGAGCAGCACTGACTTCCTGGAGGGCCAGGGCTATGCCGCCTTCCAGCTTCCGGTCTCGCTGATGTTCGCCGTGGCGACGGCGACGACGGGCCTGGCGCTTGTCACCGAGATCGACGGCGGCTATTTCGACAAGCTCCTAGTCGCCCCGATTCGCCGCACTTCCCTGATCCTCGGCAGGCTGGGGGCGGACCTGGTTCGCGGTATCGCGGCCTCCACGGTGGTGGTGCTGGCGGGCCTCGCCTTCGGCGTGCAGATCGAATCTGGGGTCCTGGGCGCGGTCGTGCTGATCCTTCTCGCGGCGCTCTTCGGCGTCGCCTACGCCGGGTTCGGGATCCTGGTCGCGCTGACGACGCGCAACGTCCAGGCGACGAACACGAGCTTCCTGCTCTTCTTCCCGCTCCTCTTCCTGACCCCGAACTTCGTCCCCTTCGACCGTCTCTCGCCGGCGATGGAGACGCTGGCGCGGATCAACCCCGTCAGCTACGTGATCGTGGGACTGCGCTCGCTGATCATCGACGGCTGGGTGGTGGACAAGATCCTGGTCTGCCTCGGGGTCACCATCGCGATGGGCATCGTGCTGATCGGGCTCTCGCTGCGGGCGATCAAGACCTACGACCGGTAGAGCGGCCTGGGTCAGGGACGCGATCCCGAGCGCGATCGGCCCAGCAGCCAGCCGGCGAGAGCGCCGAGCAGGAGCCCGGCCTCAGGTGCGAGCGGCAGGTCAGTGGCGACGCTGACCAGGATCCCGACGACCAGGCCGATTGCCGCCCCAACGGCTATGGCCGCGCCGGTGCTCATCGCGGCCACCCTATTGGAGTTGGGCGGGGAGTCCGTGCGTAACATCCGCGGCCGTGCCCGGGGCGAGCCCAGAGCGGATCAAGGAGGTCAACGAGCGCTACCACGACCTGGCGGCGGCCTCCTACGACTCCAAGTGGGGGATCGACTTCGGTGCCGTCGGCCAGGACCAGGTGGCCGGCAAGCTGCGCAAGGCGCTCGGGCGCTGGCCGGAGCGGGCGTTCGGGGACGCACTCGAGATCGGTGCCGGGACCGGCTACTTCTCGCTCAACCTGCTGCAGGCTGGCCTGATCGAGCGGGCGACCGCGACCGACATCTCGCCTGGGATGCTGGCGACGCTGGAGGAGAACGCCGGGCACCTCGGCCTAGAGGTCCGGACCGCCGCGGCGGAGGCGGAGACGCTGCCGTTCGGTGACGAGAGCTTCGATCTCGTCTTCGGACACGCCGTCCTTCACCACATTCCCGACCTCGAGAGTGCCTTCTCCGAGTTCGCGCGGGTGTTGCGTCCGGGTGGAACCCTCGCCTTCTGCGGGGAGCCCTCACGTTACGGCGATTTCCTCGCCGCGATCCCGAAACGCACCGCGCTGATTGCGGCGCCGCTCTGGCGGCGGGCGATGGGTGCCTCGCCCCGCCACGAGGATGCGGACGCGCATGCGAACGGGCACGCGCTGGAGGACGAGGTCGACGTGCACGCCTTCTCCCCCGGCGACTTGCAGAGGTTCTGTGCCGCCGCGGGGCTCGTCGAGACCAGAGTCCGGGGCGAGGAGATGCTCGCCTCGATCCACGGCTGGACCGTGCGGACCCTGGAGGCGAGTGCCGAGCCCGATCAGGTGCCGTGGGCGTGGCGCCGGTTCGCCTTCCGCAGCTATCTGGCGCTGCAGCGCCTCGACGACCAGGTGCTCGAGCCGCACCTTCCGCCGCAGCTCTTCTACAACCTGCTGGTCGCGGCCCGTAAGCCCGGGGAGCCTCTAGGGCCTTAGCCAGCCCGGCTCCCGAGTACGCCTAGCCGCGCCCGCCGGGCTCTTCCTCGACCAGGCGGTCCGCCCAGGGGATCGCCTCGAGCCGCCCGTCGGGAATCGGCTCGCCGCTGATCACTGACTTGCCGTAGGTGCCGTCCTCCAGGCGCTGCTCGGCGCGCTGGATCTCCTCGAGGGTGCGCTGCAGCTGCTCGCGTATCGCCTCGTCCTTCCCGGCCTGATCGAGATCGTCCCCCTGATCGCCGGTGTCCTCCGGTTCCTCGCCTGCTTCCTGGGGGCCGACCCCCGCAAGTTCGCGCTCGATCCGCGCCCGCTCCTTGGCGAGCCGCTGCCGTGCTTGTTCCGAATCCACACAGTGATCCTATTGCCGTGCCTCCAAGAACGTCCGCAGCGTGGAGGCCACATGCGCCGGGCGATCAGCGAGCGCGCGCCATGCGCCGTGCCCGTCCACTTCGACGATCAGCGCTTGGTCTGGCCAGAGAAAATCGACGATGAAGGGGCCGACACCAACGTTCACCTCGGGCTTCGGTAGGCGATGCCGCCGGCAGAGACCGAGAAATCTGGACTCGAGCTCGCTCCGGGTGCCGTCCGGGTCAAAATCCTGATCGATCGGCAGCCCGAGGAACTCGGCCTCGCGCAGAGCGGCGGCAAACCGCTTCGCCGGCAGCGTTCGCCGCAGGTCCAGGAGCGTGCGGGAGGGTGTCGTCACCGGGATGTTGAGGCGGATGGTGACGTGGGTCGGCGTGAGGGTGCGCGAGCGGTGGGTGACGATTCCCGGGCGCCGGCGGCCCGCTTCGCTCGGAATCGTGACGTGTGGATCAACATCAGCAGCGGCTGGGGAAGGAGGTCGGCGAGACCGGAGCATTCCCCAAAGTTCTCCGGCGCTGGCGTGGCTGAGCACGGCCCCTTCCCCACACGCGAGCACCGCCGCCATCCATCCGCCCGCCTTGCTCAATCCTCGGTGCCCAACTGCAAAAACACCTTGATGAACGCGGTGCAGGCGGGCCGGCCTGCACTCGTCGCTCTTGGCGCTTGCTACCCGAACGTGAACGCGTAGCCGGTGATGCCCGGATCGAAGCGCAGCGAGAGCCGGTGGCGGGCGACCGCCGGCAGGTCCACGAGGCGGTAGAGGCGCTGGGCCTGGATCGTCGTCTGCCCGTGGCGGACGTCGGCTCCGGCGAGCCTCGCAGGGATCGGCTGGCCGTCGAGGAGCACCTCGACGTGGCGGGCCCGGTCGGTCGAGCCGAGCACGAGGAAGACGCGGCGGTCGTTGAACTCGAGGTCGATCTGGGCGCCGGCGCCCGAGGTCGCGTCCTCGTCGGTGACCCCCCAATGGCCGGCATAGGCGAACTGGTTGGTGTCGTGCTCGGCGGGCGCCGCGCCGAAGTCCTGGTTGCCGGGATGAATGGTCCCGTTCGCCCAGCCGCGCGCGCGGGCGGCCCCGAGGTAGGTCTCCGGCGTGGTCGCGCCCGCTGAGGGCGCCTGCGCGGTGGCGCGGGCCCCGGCCCCGAGGTCCCGGTGGCCCGCCTCTCCCAACAGGGTGCGGATCGCCCGCTCGGTTTCGTCGTAGTTCCCCTCCCCGAAGTGGGCCTCGCGGACGTTCCCCTGCGCATCCACGAGGTACTCGGAGGGCCAGTACTGGTTGCCCCAGGCGTCCCAGGTGCCGAGGTCGTTGTCCTGTACGACGGGGTAGGTGAGGTGGTTCTGCCGGATCGCCGCCTGGACGTTGTCGGCGTCCTTCTCGAACGGGAACTCGGGCGAATGGACGCCGATGACTGTGAAGCCGTCGCGCCCGTAGCGCTGCTGCCATGCCTCGAGATACGGCAGGGTGCGGATGCAGTTGATGCAGGTGTAGGTCCAGAAGTCGATCAGGACGACCTTGCCGCGCAGATCGCCGATCGAGAGCGACTCGCCGCCGGGCGTGTTGAACCACTCCTGCGTGTCGGTGAAGTCAGGGGCCTGGCCGTAGGTGGAGAGGCTGACCGGCTGATCGAGCTCCGCGGGGTCGACGATCGGCTTGCCCGATTGCCGCACTTTTGCCAGGTCGGCCGCCACCACGTGGCTCTCCTCCAGGCCCCCCGTCGGATTGACCAGAAAGTTTGGAAGGTCGCTCGCGATCGCGGTCTGGAAGCGAGTATCGAGGTTCGCCGTCATCGCAACCGCCACCAGCACCATCACGGCGCCGAGGGCCATCTGCACCCGACCACGCACGGGCGCCAGCCGCTCCGACAGCCGCCGGCCGCCGAGCAGCAACAGGTAGAGGACGATCGCCGACCCGACCGCGTAGGAGAGGGCGACCCCGAGGCGGCCTGCCGTGAAGTCCTGGGCGGCGGAGACGACGATCACCCCCGCCAGGATCGGCCCGGCACAGGGCGCATAGACGAGGCCCAGGCTGGCGCCGACGATCAAACCCGAGCCGAACCCGTCACCCCCGAATCGGGCAGGGCCCGGCGCCAGCCGGCTGGCGAAGGCCTCGACTCGGTCGCCGATCGGCGGGATGAGCAGGCAGAAGCCGAAGGCGAAGAGGACGACGATCGCGATGTCCCTCGCCACCCCGTTCGGCAAACCGAGCGCGTCGATCACGTAGACGAGCCCGACCGTCGCGAAGGTGAACGAAAGGGCCAGCCCGGTGACCACTCCGAGCGGGCGCCTCCGCCCGCCGGTCACCCCCGCGGAGAGCACCGCGGGCAGAATCGGCAGCACGCACGGCGACAGGGCGGTACCCGCCCCGGCCACGAGCGCGAACAGCATCAGCAGTGCCATCTCGGTCCAGACTCGGAGATCTACGCAGCGTTACGCCGGGGCGTTAAGCACGGATTAGTCCTCGCTTGCCGCCCGCCGGACCCGGTGCACCGGCACCTCACCCTGGATCCCCTTGAAGCGGCGTTTGCCCGCGAAGGAGAAGTCGAACGGGCGCCCGTTCGCCTCCGCAATCGAGTCCTTCACCGCCTGGTCGGCGACTACGCTGTCCGGCCGCGCGAAGTTGGTGAGCCTGGCCGCGAGGTTCACCGGGCGGCCGTACCAGTCACCCCCACGCCCGAGCGCCCGGCCGCGCGCGACGCCGGCCCGCAGTGGCGGGATCTCCTCCCTCCCCGCAGACTCCACCAATCCGAGAACGGCCTCGAGCAGCGGCCCGGACTCCAGCGAGGCGAACATCGCGGCATCCCCGATCATCTTCACGAGGCGGATCGGGGGCCGCGCTGCGTCCGAGGCGAGCTCGAAGAGGCGGCCGGTGAGATCGCCGATCTGCTCGATCTCGAGCGACTCGCCGAGGCGGGTGAAGCCGACCAGGTCGGCGAACGCGATCGTCACCTCGTCGGATCCCGATATCCGCCCCTCGGCAACCTCGGCCTCGGTGATCACGGCCTGGCGGATCCTCTCCCGCAGGTGGATGCGGTAGGCGTGCAGCAGCGTCTGGCCGAGCAGCGGCGCCATCGTCTTTGCGGCGGCCGCGTAGCGCAGGGCCAGCTCCCGCTCATCGACTCCCGGCTCGGTGAACACCTCACCGACCAGATCGACGTTGGCGTCCGCGAGGTTCGCCATCGAGATCCCGATCAGGCGCGATGTCTCCAGGACGCCGCGCTCCGGGAGGCCAGCATCGAGGAACGTCTTCGCCCGCTTGGCGGCCTCCACGTCGGCGTCGGCGTAGGCCCGCTCGTCGCCCTCCGGGATCGGCGCGCCGAGCGCCTGCAGCAGCCGCCCGAGAAACTCGGGCTCGAGCCCCGCGGTCTCCGCGACCTCGCCCAGCGTGTAGCGATCGGCGCCCTCGTCGAAGGCCCGCTCGACGGGAAGCAGAACGAGGCGGTCCTCATCGACCGCGCGCTTCAGGTCCTCGAGGGAGACACCCTCGTCCGCGAGCTCCTCGAGCAGGGCCAGCCGTGCCTCCCGGGCCCTCCCCTTGAGGTCGCCGAGCAGGCCCTCGGCCTCGAAGTCGATGCCAGCCATGTCATTAATCGGGTTGCGCCTCGCTGCGCTGCGGCGCACCCTCGCATATCTAAGATGGGCGGGGATGGCGGGTCTCGAGCTTCCGATATTCGAGCTGCCGCTCGTGCTGCTCCCCGGCGAGCAGGTTCCGCTCCACATCTTCGAGGAGCGCTACAAGCGGATGGTCGGGACCGCGCTCGAGCAGGGGGAGCCGTTCGGCATCGTCCTGCGCGACGACGAGGGAGCGCGCTCCGTCGGCTGCACGGCCCGCGTCGACGACGTCCTGGAGCGCTTCGACGACGGCCGTATGAACATCGTGGTCAGCGGCGAGGCCCCGTTCAAGGTGCTCGACAGATTCGAATCGCCGGAGTACCCGACTGGCGAGGTCGAGCTGCTGCCCGAGGAGGACGTGCCTCCGATCGACGAGGAGGCGGCGAGTGCGGCGCGCGAGGCCTTCGCAGAGCTGGCCGAGAAGGCCACCGGCGAGCGCCCCGAGCCCGAGGAGCTCGACGGCGCCTCGGCCTACGCGATCGCCGCCCGGATCGAGCTGCCCCCCGAAACCAAGCAGCGACTGCTCGAGGCGCGCGACGAGGACGAGCGGATGACTCTGCTCGCCAACGCGCTCGGCGCCGTCGGCAAGGCACTGGAGCGGGCCGAGGAAGCAGCTGAGCGGGCCTCAGGCAACGGCAAGGTCAAGTTCCCGGGCCTGCCGGAATAGGTTCGGCCGCGGTTTTTGTGGCGGCCGCATACGGCGAAGCCGTCACGCCAGCACTACCGCGCCGCCGCGACGCGGGTCCCCCCCACCGCTGAGCTCGCCGGTCCCGGGATCCCGCGCCACCGCCTGGGCGCCGCCGAAAAAGAGGTTCTCCCGCTTCCAGCGCACGACCGGCACGCCGCGGTGCTCGAGGTCGGCCAGGCCCGCCTCGTCGACCCCGGGCTCTGCCTGCACGGTGCCCCCCTCGAAGTGAAGACGCCCCGCATGAACCGCCTCGTCGGCGTCCATCCCGTCCTCGAGCACCCTGACGGTCGTCTGCAGGATCGCCGAGCGGATCCGGTTCGAGCCCGCACTGCCCAGGCCTAGGACCATTTCGCCGTCGCGGAGGGCGAGCGTCGGGGACATCATCGAGCTCACCCGGCGCCCCGGCGGGATCCGGTGGAACCCCTGTGGGTTGAGGTCCTCCTCCCCCAGCATGTTGTTGACGTGCACGCCGGTGCCGGGCACGACGACGCCCGAGCCGGTGCCGTTCGAGCAGGTGACCGAGGCGCAGTTGCCGTCGGCGTCCAGCACGGCCAGGTGGGTCGTCGAGCCCAGTCTGTCCGCGGGGCCGCCTGCCCCGCCGTGCCCGCCGACCCACTCGCCGGCCCGAATCCGCTGCGCGACGTCGTCCAGGTCGGTTGCCAGGAAGCGCTCCACGTAGGCCTCGTCGTGCAGGCCCTCGTGGAAGTCGTCGGTCCGCCGCGAGTTCGCCGCCTCGGTTGCCGCAACGATCTGCTCGACCCCACTGCGCTCGCCCAGCCGCTCGAGCACCCCGAGCGAGAAGGCGATCAGGATTCCTCCGGAGGACGGCGGGCTGTTGGTGAGCACGTCGTAGCCGCGAAAGCGGGCCTCGACCGGACGCCGCTCGATCGGCTCGTAGGCGGCCATGTCTTCCATGCCGAGGGTCCCGCCACGCTCGCGGACCCAGTCGCATACGCGCTGGGCGATTTCACCGCGATAGAACTGTTCTGCCCCCTCCGCCGCGAAGCGCTCGAGCGCCTCCGACATCTCGGCGAAGCGAAAGGTGTCTCCCTCCACCAACCGTTTGCCCTCCGGCGCGTAGAGCGCCGCGCACTCGGGCGTCGAGATCATGATCGGGTGGAGGATCTCGTGGAAGTACGCCGCCGCCTCGGTGAGGCGTACGCCCTTGCGACCCAGCTCGATGCCGGGCTCCGCGAGCCTCGCCAGCGGCACCGAGCCGAAGCGGCGGTGGACGTGCTCGATGCCCGCCGGATTCCCGGGCACCCCGCACGAGGCTGCTCCGCAGTTGAAGATCTGCGGCGTCCCGTCGAAGTAGACCGGGATCGGGATCAGCTCGGCCCTGCGCTCGACGCCATCCGCCCCGCCCGCCGCGACGAAGAAGTCGGTCAGGCTGTCCTCGCCGTCCTCGTGAACCAACATGAAGCCGCCCGCCCCGAAGCCGCTCAGCTGGCTCTCGCAGACGAACGAGGTGAGGACGGCGCAGATCGCCGCGTCGACCGCGTTGCCGCCCTCGCGGAGCACCTGTGCGCCCGCCTCCGCGGTCAGCGGATGCCCCGCAGCTACGACTCCCCGGTTGCTCGGCATGGCGGCAGCGTAAGCGCCTGCTCCCCCAGAACGAGACCGGCCGGCTGTCGCCGGCCGGTTTCACGCCCCTCCGTCTCCCTACGCCCTGCCCTGACACTTCCTACGAACTTCGAAGCCTCCCTGCCTTACGACTAGGGTCAGTCTGACGATCCGGCCGGCACCGGACATCGGCGACAACCCGCACAAAGGATCCGGGATTTTCCGAAGTTCAGTCTTCGGGATTGAACTCGGGCACGTCCAGTACCCGGTTCTCGATCGAGCGAGGCTCGGTGGGCCGGCGGTCCAGTCCAACGCGCCGGTCGCCGTCTCCGTAGAGCTCATCGGCGCTGCCGTAGCGGACGTTGGGCATCGCGCGCCAGTCCGCCAAGGGGTCGGAGTCGCGTTCCAGCCGCCGGGACCCGTCCCGGTCGGGGCGCCGTTCGCTGCGCCGATCGCGCAGGTGACGGCCGCCGAAGGCCGAGTCGAAGCGAGTGGCGATCACAGTGATCCAGACCTCCTCGCTCATCTCCTCGTCGACGCTGGCGCCGAAGATGATCTCCGCCTCCGGGTGCGCGGCCTGCCTGACCACCTCGGCGGCCTCGCTCGCCTCGATCAGGGACAGGTCGGGACCGCCGGTGATCGACAGCAGCATCGAGCGGGCGCCCTCCACCGAGGTCTCGAGCAGCGGCGAGGCGACGGCCTTCTCTGCGGCCAGGGTGGCCCGGTGCTCGCCGACCCCCATGCCGATGCCGAGGATCGCGTCCCCCGCGTCGAGCATGGTGGTGCGCACGTCCGCGAAGTCGAGGTTGATCAGGCCGGGGAGCATGACCAGGTCGGAGACGCCCTGGACCGCCTGGCGCAGGACGTCGTCGGCGACCCGGAAGGCGTCGGTGATCGTGGTGCGCCGCTCGAGGATGGTGAGCAGCCGCTCGTTCGGCACGACGATCATCGTGTCGACCTCCTTGCCGAGCGCGGCGATCCCCTCCTCTGCCTGCGCCATGCGGCGGGCACCCTCGAAGGTGAACGGCTTGGTGACCGCGGCGACCGTCAGCGCTCCGATGTCTCGGGCGAGCTTGGCGACCACGGGCGCGGCGCCGGTACCGGTGCCGCCGCCCGCGCCGGAGGCCAGGAAGACCATGTCGGAGCCCTTGAGCAGCTCCTTGATCTTGTCCTGCTCGTCGAAGGCTGCCTTGTAGCCGACCCTCGGGTCCGATCCGGCGCCCAGCCCACGGGTCATCTCGCCGCCGATGTGCAGCGTCAGGTCCGCGTGCGAGGTCTGCAGGGACTGAAGATCGGTGTTGATCGCCACGAACTCGACACCCGGCAGCTCCGCCTCGACCATCCGGTTGACGGCGTTGACGCCCGCGCCTCCGACGCCGACCACGCGCAGGACGGCCTGGTGGGTGCGCGGCACGACGGGCTGGCGGGTGGCCGGCCCGTCAGTAGTGGGCTCCTCGCGGCCGTAGCGGGGCCTCACCTCGAGGCCGGGACCGCCCATCAGGCGCTCGAGGCCTTCGTGGTGGATCTCGATCTCGGGCTCGTCGACCGCGCCCTCCGCGACCGGCTCGGGCGGAGTCGGGTCCGGCCCGGGCTCGGGGCCGGGCAGGGGGTCGGGCACAGGATCGGGCGTGGGCTCCGGGACGGGCTCAGGGGTGGGCTCGGGGACCGGCTCGGGCAGGGGGGTCTCCTGCACCGGCTCCTCGAGGGCGACGCCGGCGCCGTTCGGCTTGGCGGCCACCTTGATCTCCTCCGGCGTGACCGACTCCTCGGTCGAGCGGAAGAGGTCGGCGAGAGGGCCCTCGCGCATGCTGGCGCGCTTCCTACTCCGAGCCATGGGTGAGAACCTCCTTGGCGAGCTCGCGGTAGGCGCCGGCGGCCTTGCCGTTCGGGTCGTACTTGAGGACCGAGGTGCCGCGGACCGGCGCCTCGGCGAACTTGATCGCCTTGCGGATCCGCGACTTGAAGACCAGTTCGCCGAAGTTCTCCTCGAGGATTTCCACCGCCTCCTTCGCGTGGACGGTGCGCGAGTCGAGCATCGTCGGCAGGATGCCCTCGATCTCGACGCCGGGGTTGAGGTTCTCCCGGATCATCTGAAGCGTGTTCTGAAGCTGCACCAGGCCGCGCATCGAGAGGTACTCGCACTGCACCGGCACGATCACCTTGTCGGCGGCGGTGAGCGCGTTCACGGTGAGCAGCCCGAGGCTCGGCGGGGTGTCGATGCAGACGAAGTCGTAGTCGTCCTTGACCGCATCGAGCGCCTTCTGCAGGGAGCGCTCGCGACCGATCTGCGTTGACATCGCGATCTCGGCGCCGGCCAGATCGATGGAGGCGACGGCGACGTCGATCTCGCGCTCGACGATCACCTCGCGGATCGGGATCCGGTGAACCAGCACGTCGAACATGCTGCGGTCCACCTTGTCGGGGTCGATCCCCTGCGACCTGGTCAGGTTGCCCTGCGGGTCCATGTCGACGGCGAGCACGCGGTGGCCGGACTCCTTGAAGGCGACCGCGAGGTTGAGCGCGGTGGTGGTCTTGGCGACGCCGCCCTTCTGGTTGGCGAAGGCGATCACCTTGGCG
>DATDJZ010000197.1:0-21179 GCA_036520315.1 Solirubrobacterales bacterium
TCCGCCGTGCTTTTCGACCTGCAGAGCCCGCGCCGCCGCCGTGTCATCCGGGTGACCTTCGGCGCCCTGGCCGCGATCTTCGCGATCAGCTTCGTCTTCCTGGGCGTCGGTACGGGCGGTGGCGGCTTCAGCTTCAGCGACCTCTTCGGCAGCGGCAGCAGCGGCAGCAGCTCCACTGCCTTCGACGATGAAATCACCGCCGCCCAGGAGAAGCTGCAGGCGAATCCAAACGACACAACCGCGCTGGCCAACCTGGTGCAGCTCCAGTACTCGGCCGCCAACGCGAACACCGACAGCAGCGGCGCTCCGACCAGCGACGGTGAGCAGCACCTCCAGGAGGCCGCGGATGCCTGGAACAAGTACGTGAAGGTCAGCAACGGCGACCCCAGCGCGAGCACGGCGGTCTACGCGCTCAACACCTTCGACCTGCTCGCCAGGCTCAACTTCGCCAGGGCCCGCACCGACACGACCACCACCGACGCGCTCACCGACGTGACCGCCGCGGTGGATTCGTGGAAGACGGCCGCCCAGGCTCAGCAGGTGCTGATCGACTCCCAGCCCAACAAGACCAACGCCAACTCCTACGCGAACCTCGCCCAGTACCTCTACCTCGCGGGGGATACGAAGGGCGCCGAGCAGGCGGTCGCCCAGGCAAACCAGCAGAAGGGGGCGGACGCCTCCACGCTCGACTCCCAGCTCAAGCCGATCCAGCAGCTCGGGCAGCAGTTGCAGACGGCGATCCAGCAGCTCACCAAGCAGCAGCAGAAGTCCCAGGGCGCGGCTGGTGGGGCCGGCGCCGCCCCCAGCGGCGGCGGCAACCCGCTCAGCGGCCTGGGGACCGGCGGGCTCTAGGGCCTTCCTATAATTCCGGCCTCCACCAGGGCCGTTAGCTCAGCTGGTAGAGCAGGAGACTCTTAATCTCAAGGTCGCAGGTTCGATCCCTGCACGGCCCATCTATCTCCCCCCTGATCCGTCGCCGAGGTCGAGGCTTCGGCGCGGGACGGGGGAGGACTGTGCGATCGAGGTGGTCGTCTGGCCGAGGGCGACGAAGTGGTCGATGACCTCCTCCAGATGCTCGACGTCGCGAAGGTGGGCGGTGGCGATATAGCAGTCCTCCCCGGTGATTCGCCGACACTCGACGATCTCCGGGGTGCGCTTCGCCAGGTCGGCGACGTTCTCGAGCTGCCCCGGGGCGGGCCGGACACGGATCACGGCCGTCAGGCCCAGGCCGAGGGCGCGGGGGTCCACGTCGGCGCGGTAGCCGGTGATCACGCCGTCGCGCTCGAGGCGCTGCAGCCGCTCTCCGACCGCGGGCGCCGACAGGCCAACCCGCCGACCGAGCTCCGCCAAACTGAGCCGGGCATTCTCCTGGAGCTCTTTGACGATTCGCAGGTCAGGAGAGTCGATCGGGCGCTCATTCGTAGGCATTAGGCTCAATCTAGCGCAGATCGGCTATTTACAGGAGGCGAATTCCCGTGGAATCTCCTGGTCGTGATCGAGCAGGCTCGCGCCTCCCGAGTGCCGCCGCACCTCTACTTCCTCGTCAGCGCGGTCTTTCACTACCTGGGGCCGGCCTTCGCGGTGCTCCTCTTCGCCCGGGTGGACGTGCTCGGCGTCGCCTTGCTGCGGATCCTCTCAGCGGCCGCGATCCTGGCGGCCTGGCGGAGGCCGTGGCGGGCGTTTGCGGCACGGACCGGTGAGGAGATCAGGCTCGTCCTCGCGTGGGGCGCGGTCCTGGCTCTGATGAACGCCTGCTTCTACGAGGCGATCGACAAGCTGCCGCTCGGCACCGTCGCCGCCGTCGAGTTTCTGCCCGTCATCCTGCTCGCCGCGGCCGGCGCTAGAACGGCGCGCAACGCGGTCGCGCTGGGGCTTGCGGTCCTGGGCGTCTACCTGGTCACCGACGTGCAGCTCACCGGCGAGCCGCTCGGTGTCGCCTTCGCAGCCGCCAACGCGCTGCTGTTCGCGCTCTACATCGCCTTGGCCCATCGCCTCGCACAGCACCGGGCGATCGACGGGACCGAGGCCCTGGCGGCCGCCATGCTCGTGGCGGCGATCGTGATCACGCCGCTCGGTGGCTGGGCGGCCGCCTCCGCCCTGGGAGACCCGATCGCGCTGCTGGCCGGCGTCGGCGTCGGCCTCTGCTCCTCGGTCATTCCCTACGTCACCGACCAGCTCGCGATGGCTCGCCTGCCCCGGGCCACCTACGCCCTGATGGTCTCACTGCTTCCTGCCACCGCGACGGTGATCGGCATCGTCGTTCTCGCTCAGATTCCGAACGCGGCGGAGGCGGCCGGCGTGGCGCTCGTGGTCGCCGGCGTGGCCCTGCATCGCGAGTCGGCACCAGCCAACGAACGAAGTTCGGCGTCACCGGGCGCTGGCAACGAGGAGGCCAAGGCGCTGATCACGGGCTGATCCGTGAAGAATTGCTGGAATGGTTCGCCTTGCCGGCCTCAGTTTGGTCGCAACGCTCACGTTGGTCGCCGTGCCCCACGCCAGGGCGCAGCTCCCCGGTGACCTCTGCCTGTCCGCGGCTCCGCCGCCGGTGAGCGCTCCGGCGCATCGCCTGCGCTTCGGCATCACTCCGCTCGCCGCCGGGAGCGCGGGGGTCACGCAGGCACAGCCCAAGCCCGAGAATCCGGGCGCCGCCGAGGCCGGGCTGGCACGCCTGCGGCCCAGCCGGCGGCAGGTGGTCCTCCACCTGAACCGGATGCTGATGTCCGACGGCGAGGCGGGGGTGCGCCGCTACGCCGGATTGGTGGACCACTACGCGAAGGCCGGCTTCGACACCGAGGTTCAGGTCCGCTACCACCCCGCCGCCGGCCAGGAGGGGGACATGGCGGCGTGGGCCGGCTACGTCAGGACGGCGGCGCGGATCCTCGGCAAGCGGCCGACCGTGAAGGGGCTGACGATCACCAACGAGGCGAACTTCCCGGTCTCGCCCAACACCTCCGACGGGAGCTATCCCGGCGTGCTGCAGGCGATCGTGACCGGGGTGATCGCTGCCCGGAAGCAACTCGATCGGATCGGCCGGCCGGACGTCGAGCTCGGCTTCTCCTTCGCCTGGCGGTGGCTGCCGAACGCGGACGCGGACTTCTGGCGGCAGCTCGGATCCTTGGCCACGCCGGCGTTCCGGCGGGCGCTCGACTACGTGGGTCTGCAGATCTACCCCGGACTGGTCTTCCCGCCCGTCTCCACGCCGGGGGCGGCCGGCGGCGACACGGTGGAGGCGCTGACGCTGTTGCGCGGCTGCTACATGCCGCTCGGCGGGTTCGGGGCGAACGTGGACCTCTGGGTGACCGAGAACGGCTACGCCACCAACCTCGGCAGGACCGAGGCGGAGCAGGATGTCGCCCTCAGGTTCACCCTCGACAGCGTCCACCTCTACTCGGGCGCGCTCGGGGTGACGGACTACCGCTGGTTCAACCTCCGGGACAACGACTCGAGCGGAACGGATCTCTTCGCCGCTGTGGGCCTCCTGCGCGACGAGTACTCGGAGAAGCCCGCGTTCGCGACCTATCGCTCCTACATCGACCGGATCGGCACCGATCGCCCGAAGACGAAGCGCTGCGGCAACCGGATCGCGACGGTCCTCGGCACTCCCGGCCGCGATGTCCTGCGCGGCAGCAGGGGCGCGGACGTGATCGCGACCGGCGCCGGCCGTGACCGCGTGGTCGGCGGCCGAGGGAACGACCGGATCTGCACCGGCCCAGGCCGGGACGCGATCAGCGGCGGGCCCGGCCGGGACGCACTGGTGGGTGGCCCGGGAGCGGACCGGATCAAGGGAGGCGCAGGACGGGACCGTTGTCCGGGCGCCGGCCGGGATGACCGCCTACGCAGCTGCGTTACCTGATCGCGGCGGAGAGGCTCTGGGAGACTTGATGGCGATGGATCTCGAGCTGGTCAACTTCGACAGCCCGACCGAAGTGCGGAACTTTGAGAAGGGGCGGTTCGAGCTCTACAAGGTCGGACCCGCGACCCTCGGTCGCGCGACCTACGAGCCGGGCTGGAAGTGGTCGGAGCACGTCGGCCCGGCGACCGGCGAGAGCTCGTGCCAGGTCGAGCACGTGGGCCTGGTCCTGCGCGGCCAGGCGGTCGCCAGGATGGACGATGGCCGAGAGGTGGTGATGAAGCGCGGTGACTTCTTCTACGTGCCGCCGGGCCACGACAGCTGGGTCGTCGGGGACGAGGAATACGTCTCGCTCCACATCCTCGGTAGCGAGGGCTACGCCGCTTCGTAGAAACCGAATCCGCGGCACCGATGAGCCTGGTGGCGAACGCCGGTCCTAGAAGGCAGACAACCCTTCAGCAGGGGGGACCGATGAGCACCACCAGAAGCGGGCCGTCGTGCCCTTCGGCGACGAGGTCGAGGGCCGCTGGATCGAGGTGGTCCCGAGCGGCGCCGACATTCCGATCGCCCTCTGCCCTCCCGGGCCGAAGGGAGAGTCGGGCGGGAAGGACACCGGCATCACCCTCCAGACCGATGACATCGACGCCTACCACGCGCAGTCCAGGAACAGGGGTGTGGACGCGGATGCCGAGGTCAGCCGCATCGGCGAGCGGGTACCCCGCTGTGCTGGTTCCGGGACCCCGAGGGCAATCAGCTGATGGTCGTCGAGGTCACGGACTGACTCAATCCGAATCGGCGACGCCCTCCAGGCCGGCGGCCGAGAGGGCGTCGCCGGACTCGGAGAAGGCCCGCGTGCTGAGGATTCGACCATCGCGGATCCGGAAGACCCACGCCATCGGCGTATCCGACTCGGCCCCGCTCTCCCGGCCGCGCACCTTGCAACCCCCGATCGCGACGACCAGGTTTCCGTGTGTGCGGAAATCGTCGGCGTAGGGAGTCATCTGCTCCCAGACCTCGTCGACCTCCTCGAAATAGGCGCGGATCCCCTCGTGTCCCTGATATCCACCGGATTCGATTCGCGTCCCCGTCAACGGGCGGAACTCCCCATCCGGGTGATAGAGGCGAATCAGGGCGGTTACGTCGCGGACGCGGATGGCCTCGAAGTTGCGGCGGACGATCTCGGCATTGTCGTCAGCCATCGCCGCAACGGTACCCGGTGTCAGCGCGCGAAAGCGCGAATGATCAGCAGCAGGATCACCGAGCCGCCGATCGCGATCAACCAGGTGCCGAGGTCGAAGAAGTCGTCGATCTCACCGATATCGAGGGCGCTGGCGATCAAGCCCCCGATTAGAGCCCCGAGGATGCCGATAGCGGTCGTGCCGAAGCAGCCGCCCGGCTCGGTGCGTCCCGGGACCAGGGCGCGTGCAATCAGGCCGGCGAAGAGTCCGAGGAAGATCCAGGCGATGATTCCCATGGGCCCGGGACCCTATTCGACCGGACCGATCCGGCTTGCGGCGGGCTAGTGGCGCTGGCGCGGAGCGGCGTGGTAGCTCAGGTACCAGAGCACGTGACGGGCGGCGCTGACGCCCGCGTTGACCGGTGAAAGAAACCTCCGCATGACCGAAACCCTAGTCAGTCGAGCGGACCGGATCGTCCGTACTAGTCACTGATTCTCCCTGCATCCGTGCGGATTCCTGCCCAGTTTGCGAGGTCAACAGACCGGGCACGGCTAGCATCCTCGACCCATGAGAAGACCCTTTGGAAGACGGCGGAAGAGCGGCCTTGCCGCCCTCGCCAGTGGCGCGAGGGCGGAGCGCACGACGCTTGGTCTGGCGGTCTTCGCACTTGGGCCGGCGGTCGCGCTGATCAGCGGGGAGCTCCTGCGAATGGCCCGCCGGCGCCGGGAGAGCGAGGAGACGGCGGCGCCTGCCAACCTCGTCGACGCCGCCGGATACGCGACCCGGGACACGTTCACGGTGGCGCGGCGCGGGATCCGGGCGACGCCGCATCACGAGGCCGTCCTGTTCAACCTCCTGCAGGGCTTCCTGGGCGCGTTCGCGATCGCGCGGCTCTCGACCTGGGGGATACGGCACGGCTGGTGGCCCTTTCGAGAGGTCGAGGTGAGTGGCCGCCACATCCATCACTTCATTCCGGGCATCCTGATCGCGTTCGCCTCCGGGATCGGTGCGATCACGACGCGCAACGAGGGAGCGGAGGCGGCGCTCGCGATCCCGTTCGGCGTCGGCATGGGGCTGACCATGGACGAGGCGGCGCTGCTCCTCGACCTCGACGACGTCTACTGGACGAAGCAGGGACTGCTCAGCGTGCAGGTGAGCCTCGGCGTGACCGCCACCCTCGCCGCCACGATCCTGGGGCTGCGAATGCTGCGCAGGGGCGAGGAGAAGGGAGTCGAGGAGGGCCTGATCCCCGCCTACCTCGGCGAGCACGGGATGAGGGCGACGGGAGCCCTGGCCTAGCGACTGCCAGGCCGCTGTACTCGGGAGCGAAGGGCGAAGCCCGAAGCGACTTGGGCAGGGCGGCCGCCTGCAGTCGCGATCTGATGGCGAAGCCGTCCTACGCTGCAGCCCGCAAACGCGGTTCCGCCTCCATGCCCATCCAGATCACCTGGTCTCGGCCGGGGCCCACCCCGACCAGCCGGATCGGGATGCCGAGGTGGTCCGAGATCGCGGCGAGGTAGTCGCGCGCCTCGGCAGGCAGGTCCTCCTCGCGGCGGCAGTCGCCGATCTCGCCCTCGAATCCGGGCAGCTCCTCGTACTCGGGCTCGGCCGTATGGATGATCGACTGGTGGTAGGGGAACTCGTCGAAGACCGCTCCCTCGGGGTGGCGGTAGCGGACGCAGACCCGCAGCGGGTCGATGCCGGAGAGCACGTCGAGCTTGGTGACGGCGAGGGCGGTCATGGTGTTGAGGCGGACGGCGTAGCGCAATGCGACGAGGTCGAGCCAGCCGCAGCGCCGAGGGCGGCCGGTGGTGGTGCCCATCTCGCCGCCACGCTCGCGGAGCAGGTGGCCGAGGTCGTCCTCGAGTTCGGTCGGGAAGGGACCTGCGCCCACTCGTGTCGCGTAGGCCTTGGCGATCCCCCAGACCTCGTCGATGTCGTTCGGGCCGACCCCGGCGCCGATGCAGGCGGCGCCCGCCACCGGGTTCGAGGAGGTGACGAAGGGATAGGTTCCGTGGTCGAGGTCGAGCATGATCCCCTGGGCGCCCTCGAAGAGCACCGTGTGATCGGCGTCGAGGGCCTCCCAGCAGAGCCGCGCGGTGTCGGTGATGTGCGGCTCGAGGCGGTGGCCGTAGGTGAGGTACGTCTCGACCATCGTGTGCAGGTCGAGCTCGGGGTCCTTGGCGAAGGGGCGCAGCATCTGCTGCTTCGGCTCCATCGCGGTCATGATCTTCTTGCGCAGGATCTTGGCATCGAGCAGGTCCTGGATGCGGATGCCGAGCCGCGAAGCCTTGTCGGCGTAGCACGGGCCGATCCCGCGGCGGGTGGTGCCGATCTCGAGCTTGCCCAGCTTCAGCTCACCCGCGGTGTCGAGCTTCACGTGGTAGGGCATGATCACGTGCGCGTTGGCGGAGACGCGCAGCCCGCTGACGTCGATGCCGCGGTGGCGGAGCTCCTCGATCTCGCCGGTCAGCACGGCGGGGTCGATCACGACGCCGTTGCCGACCGCGCAGGTCTTGCCCGGGTAGAGGATTCCCGAGGGGACCAGGTGGAACTTGAAGGTCTCGCCGTCGCGGATGATCGTGTGACCGGCGTTGTTGCCTCCCTGAAAGCGGATCACGAGGTCGGCCTGCTCGGCGAGCAGGTCGGTGACCTTGCCCTTCCCCTCATCGCCCCACTGGGCGCCGACTATGACGATTCCAGGCACAAGCGGGGATTATGAGGTGTTGGCGCCCCCGGGCGCCCCCGCACGCCGATCCCACTACGCAAGGAGGGACCATGGAGGAGAAGGTCAACCTGGATCAGAAGCTCGCCCTGCTCGACAGGACCTTCCTGCCCGGCATCGTCGGCTACCTCAACGACTACAAGCTGATCGTGGTCAAGGTGCTCGGCGAGTTTGTCTGGCACAAGCACGACGACACGGACGACTTCTTCCTCGTCCTCGATGGTCACTTGACGATTCAGCTTCGGGACCGAGACATCGACCTGGGGCCGGGCGAACTCTTCGTGGTTCCACGGGGGGTGGAGCACTGCCCGAAGGCCGATCAGGAGACCCATGTCCTGCTGATCGAGCCGAGGGAGACGGTCAACACGGGTGATGCCGGCGGCGCCCTCACGGCCGAGCCGGTCGAGATCTGAGCTCGCCTCAGTGATCCAGCGGGCCCAGCGCGGAGCCGCCGCCCTCGCCAAGGGAGGTGGAGACGTCGACGGGCACTCGCACGCGACGGTCCTCGTCGTAGAGCATGACCGGATCGCCGCAGATCTCCACCAGGCGAGAGACCACGCGCGTCCCGAGCTGCTTCTCGAGCTCGTCGTCCTCGAGGTTGCTGGTCACGATCAGTGAGCCCTGGCGCTCGTAGCGCTCGTTGATCAGCGCGTAGAGCTGCTCGAGCACCCATTCCGTCTGTTTCTCGACGCCGAGGTCGTCGAGATGGAGGAGGTCGACGGTGGCGAGCCGCTCGAAGAACTGCGTGTAGGACTGCTCGCCGATCTCGGCGTCATAGGTCTGCCGGATACGGCTGAGCAGCTTGGGGAGGGAATAGATGGCGACGGAGCGGCCGGACTCGAGCGCCAGTCGCGAGATCAGCATCGCGAGCGTCGTCTTCCCGGTCCCGGAGCTGCCGAAGAACCACATGCCGCGGCCACCCTCGAGGTTTTCATCGAGGCGCTCGCAGAAGTCGCGCACCCGCTTGACGACGAAGGCGTCGATCTGCGTCACCGGCGGGCGGTCGAAGGAGACGCCACGGTACTTCCGCGGGATCACCGAGTCGATGCCGCGCAGGCGGGCCTGGGCGACCATCCGCGAGCGGCACTCGCAGGGCCGGGCGACGTCCTCGGGGCCGAGGATCCATCCCGAGCCGTCGCAGATGCCGAGCCGGCACGGCTGACGCTCTCTCGATCGCGGATCGCTCGCCAACTCAGAACGCCTCCGCGTCCGCCTCGCCGTCCGCCGTGCCAAGGTCCTCCATCGGCGGGCCCTCACCGGCGGGCTGCTCGACCGGCTTCTCGCCACCACGAGCCCGGTCGGCGAACTTGGGGTAGTGCTCGAGGAACACCATGTGGACGGTCCCGACGGGGCCGTTCCTGTGTTTGGCGAGGATCAACTCCGCGCCGCCGGGATCCTCGGACTCGGCGTTGTAGTAGTCGTCGCGGTAGAGGAAGCCGACGACGTCTGCGTCCTGCTCCAGCGAGCCCGATTCACGAAGGTCCGAGAGGATCGGGCGCTTGTCTGGCCGCTGCTCGGGCGCGCGAGAGAGCTGTGAGATCCCGATCACCGGCACGTCCAGCTCCCTGGCCAGGATCTTCAGGCCCCGGCTGAACTGCGCGACCTGCTCCACACGGTTGGACCTCGGATCGTCGGTTCGCATCAGCTGCATGTAGTCCACGATGATCAGCCCCAGGCCCTCATGGCCGCGCCCGCGCTCCTGGGCGTGCAGGCGCCGCGCCTTCGCCCTCAGCTCCAGCAGGCCGAGGTCCGAGGAATCGTCGATCCAGAGCGGAGCGGACTCGAGCTGGTTGCACGCCTTGACCACCTTCGGCCAGTCCTTGCCGGAGACCTTGCCCTTGCGGAGGCGATCGCTGGAAATCCGGGACTGGGCGCCGATGAAGCGATGCGCGAGCTCCATCTCGGACATCTCCAGGGAGAAGAGGGCTACCGGCCTCTGGTGCTTGAGGGCGACGTTCTGGGCGAAGTCGCAGACCAGCGTGCTTTTTCCCATGGCGGGCCTGGCGGCGATGATGATCAGGTTGCCCTTCTGGAAGCCGCCGGTTTTGTCGTCGAGATCGCGGAAGCCCGAGGGCGTGCCGGTGATCTCCGAGTCCCCGCTGGCGAGCTTCTCGAGCTTGTCGATCTCGTCATGGAGAATGTCGCCGATCTCACGGAAGTCGTCGGCCTGCTCCTCGTTGGCGACCTGGAAGAGCAGTCGCTCGGCGTTCTCGACCAGTGCTCGCGGCTCGCCGTCGCGCTCCGCAATCGACTGCTGGATTCGCTTCGCCGCGCCGTCGAGCCGGCGCATCAGCGAGTTCTGCTTGACGATCTGGGCGTAGTGCTTGGCGCTCCCAGGCGCGGGGACCCTGGCGGCCAGGCTGGCGACGACGTCTCGGCCGCCGACCTCCTCGAGCTGCCCCCGCTGCGCCAGCGCCTCGGAGACCGTCAGGACGTCGACCGGATCCGCGTTCTCGTTGAGGCCGATGATCGCCTCGTAGATCGTCCGGTGGCGGTCCCGGTAGAAGTCCTCGGCGTGCAGCCGGACATCCAGGAGGACGGGCTCGATCGTGGCCTCGGAGACCATCATCGCCCCGAGCACCGACTCCTCCGCCTCCAGGTTCTGGGGCGGGACGGTCGCCGTCTTTCCGTTGGTCGCCAACTACTTCCTCGCGCAGAAATTCCCCGGCCTCTCGGCCGACTGTCCTCTCCAAGTCTGGATACGCGCCCGGCGGATCCGCGTCTGCCCCGAAGTGGAACTAAATCCGCGCGAGCCTGGCTAGAGAATCACAGGCCACCGCTCCTCGCAGAAGAGTTGTGGCTATTTGCGGCCCGCTTATTCCAGGCACGATTCGTGCCTGGGAGAGAAGGGCGCTGTTTGCGCTCTCTGGAATTAACGAGTGGTCCCTCGGCTTACGCCTCGGGACCCTCTCGCATCTCGGCGACGATCGTCTTGACCGACGCCGTGGTGCTGCCGCCGACCTCGACCTCGACCATGTAAGTGCCGGTCTCGCGGATCGGTTCCTCGAGGCGGATCTTCTTGCGGTCCACCTTGATGCCGCGCGCGGCCTGGATCGCGTCCGCGATCTCGGCCGAGGTGACGGAGCCGAAGAGCTTGCCGTCCTCGCCGGCGCGGTGAATGATCGTGAGGACGGTCTTGGAGAGAAGCGCGGAGGTCTCGCCGGCGCGTTCAGCGGCCTGCCGCTCGGCTTCCTCGGCCCGCTCGCGCTTGCGCTGGGCCTCTTCGAGCGATCCCTTGGTGGCGGGCTGCGCCAGCTTGCGGGGCACCAAGTAGTTGCGCAGGTAGCCGGGTGAGACGTCGACCGCGGCGCCGGCCTCGCCGAGGCCTTCCACGTCCTGGAGCAGAACCGCCTGGGCCATGGGCTCAGCGCTCGCCGACGTAGGGCAGCAGCGCGAGCTCACGCGCCCGCTTCACCGCCAGGGCGAGCTGCTGCTGGTGCTTCCGGGACAGACCCGTGACGCGGCGCGAACGGGTTTTGCCGCGGTCCGAAATGAACCGCCGCAGCAGGTTCAGGTCCTTGTAGTCGATCGACTCGGCGTTGATCCGCGTGTACTTGCGCGGGCGCCCGCGATCGCTGAGGCCACGCCGTCTGCGGCCGCCGGTGGAAGTCTGCTGTCGTTGCTGTCGCGCCATGAACGGCGGCGAATGGTAGCTACCGGGCGGCCCCTAGGCCCACTGAGCGCCTAACCGTCCCTTTATCCCGGGGGAGGACGATCGGCGCCGTCGACCGACCAAGGACGCGCGAAGCCGGCGCTGCGCAGCCGTTTACGCGCGCCATGCGACCAAAGGAGATCTCGATGACCATGACCACTCGCGAGGCTTTCGAGCGCGGGACGGACACGTTCAACGCGCACGACATCGACGGGTTCGCCGAAGTGCTTGCCGACGACGCCGTGTTCACAGCGCCGGGCGGGATGGGAGGCGAAGGTAAGAACGCCTGTGTGGAGTTCTATGCCAGCTGGTTCGGCGCCTTCTCCGATGCCCATGTCGAAGTCGAGGACGCTCAGATCATCGGTGACGTCGCCGTCGAGGAGGGCACCTTCACCGGGATCCACGACGGGGTCCTTCACAGTCCCGCGGGTGACTTCCAGCCAACCGGACGTCCCGTCAGCCTGAACTACATCCAGGTGCTTCGCTTTCGCGACGGGAAGCATGTTTCGTTCAACTTGATGTTTGACCGGCTGCTGATGCTCGAACAGCTCGGGCTCATCCCCGCGCCTGCGGCCTAACCGATGTCTTCCCCCGCTTAGGGGATCCGCTCACCCCGCGGGTCGGCTGGGCGTGCTGACGGCTAGAACGGGATGTCGTCGTCCGAGCTCGAGCCGCCGCCCGAGCTGACGCCCGCACCCTCGAAGTCAGAGGTGTCCGCGGGCACGTCCGACTTGGGCTGGAAGCCGTTGCCCCCGCCGCCGCTCGGGTTGTCCGAGCGGGAGCCGAGGAACTGGACGCTGTTGGCGATGATCTCGACCGCCTGGCGCTTGGATCCGTCCTGCGCTTCCCACTCGCGCCAATCGAGCCGGCCCTCGACCGCAACCGGGCGGCCCTTGGAGAGGTACTGGGCGCAGTTCTCGCCCTGCGCGCCCCAGACCGTGACGTCGAAGTAGTTGGGCTTATCCACCCACTCGCCGCTCTGCCCGTCCTTGCGGCGGCTGTTGACGGCCACTCGAAGCTTGCAGACCGAGGTCCCGCTGGGGGTAGAGCGCAACTCGGGGTCCTTGGTCAGATTCCCGGTAATCACGACGACGTTCATGTTGCTCGCGGCCACTGGATCAGCTCCTCTTCCTTTCGATTCCGAACGTCGATCTTAAGCAGCCGCCCGGCCGTTCTCTCCCCCGGCCGGAGGCAAAGCCCGGAAACTGCGTTAGGCGAGGGGTGCTCCGACAGGAGCAACCCGTTTGATGCTGGATCGTCACTCGCCGCGGTCGTCGCGGCGCCCACGGCGTGGACGGTCGTCACGATCCGGGCGGCCATCGCCGACCGACGCCGGGCGCTCGGAGGCGGGCGGTGCGTTGCTCGGAGCGTCGGGGTCGACCTTGAAGATGCGAAAGCGGAGCACCCCGTCGGTGATCTTCAGGCTGTGGTCGAGACGCTCGAGCAGCTCCGGCTCGCCCTGGAAGCGGTAGTAGCGGTAGTCCGCTTCGTTCCGCTGACGAATCTCGTAGGCCATCTTGCGCATCCCCCAGACGTCCGCGCGGTCGAGCGTGCCCGCGCCCTCGATCTGCTGGCGGACGTCGCCCGCGACCTTCTCGCGCGCGTCATCCGCGGCCTCGGGATCGAGCATCAGTACGAGTTCGTAGTGCCGGTTCACAGCGACGGGCGACTATAGGGGATGGAAGCGCCCCACCGTCATGGAGGGGAGAGGAGCCGGCCGCGCGGCCTCACCGAAAGGTGGCCGGACGGCAGATCAGGTGGCAGAGCGTGGCACGAGCCGCGGCGATCGTGGCTGCGGTGGTGGCCGGGATCATCTCCCTGCCAGCCCTCCTGGGCAGCGACCGGCCGCCGCCTGTCCCGCCCGACGTGGGCCTGGCGCCTCCTCTGGCAGCGCCCGTTCCGGCGTCCCTCCCCCCGTCGCCGCCGGCGAAGCCGGCGAAGAGCGCCCATCACCAGCCGGTCGCTCGCAAATCGCGGCGGGAGCGTTCGCACCGACGGCGGGAGCCTTCGCACCGACGGCGGGAGCGTTCGCACCGACGGCGCCACGGCCAGGGTGACGACGCAGGTCACCCGGGCGCCCCGCCCTCGGCGCAGGCGTACGCGCCGCCGGTCTACTCCGACGTCCCCCCGCCCTCGCCCGGCGAATTCCAGTTCGAGCGCTAGCCGACCTCGGCCGGCGACCGTTTCGCCTTGATGTCCGCGAGCTGCTCGTCGACCCAGTCACCCGGGTCCCGCTCGTTGATGATCTCCTTGAGCCGTTTGGCCCTGAGCGCGCGCTCCTCGGGCTCCATGGTCAGCGCACGGTGGATCTCGTCGGCCTGCTCCTGGATGTCGAAGGGGTTGACCGAGAGCGTGCAGTCGCCGAGCTCCTCGTGAGCCCCGGTGTTCTCGGAGAGCATCACCACCCCGTCGCGGGTGTTGACCGTCGGCGCCTCCTTCGCGACCAGGTTCATCCCGTCGAACAGCGAGTTCACCATCAGCAGGTCGAACTGCTTGTAGCGCGCCACGGCCTCGTGGAAGTTCTCGTAGATCCGCAGGTCGATCGGCATCCAGTCGGTCGTCCCGTGCCGGTGGTTGACGACGGCGACCAGTGCCTCGATCCGCTCCAGGTACTCGGCGTACTCGGGCACGTCCTGCCGCGAGGGCTGCAGGTGGGCGATGAACGTGACCTTCTCCCGGAACTCCGGATGCTGCTCGAGGAAGACGTCGAAGGCGGTGAAGCCGCGGAGAACGTTCTTCGAGAGGTCGGCCCGGTCCACCCGCAGGATCAGGTGGTCGCGGCGGCGGCGCAACACCTCCTTCTCGTAGAACTCCACGTCCGAGGACTCCGCCACCCGGTAGAGCCGCTCGGTGTCGATCGAGAGGGGATAGGCGCGAACCCAGGTCTCGCGGCCCTCGTGGAGCACCGCCATCCGCTCGTAGTCCACCTCGAGCTCCATCAGCTCCCGGCAGCACTGCAGGAAGTTGCGGCAGTACGCGGTGGTGTGGAAGCCGATGATGTCGTTCGAGAGCATGCTCAGGTAGATCTCCTCCCGCCAGCGATTCGGGAGGATCCGCCAGGAGTCCGGCTGCGACCAGGGGATGTGGACGAAGTACTGGAGGAAGGCGTCGGGGCGGGCTCGCCGGATCACTCCCGGGCAGGTGTAGAGGTGGTAGTCCTGGAGCATCACCACGGGGTCCTCCTGGCCCTCGATCGCCCGGATGACGCAGTCGGCGATGTCGTCGTTGACGATCTTGTAGCCCTCCTCCCAGGCGTCCACCTCGGCCTGGCGGATGTCGGGTGCGTTGGAGAGGTCCCAGAGGTAGTGCTGGATGAACCACAAGATCGGGTTCGCGATCACGTTGTAGAAACGGTCGTACGCCGCCGGGTTCGACGCGACGAGCTGGACGTCGTAGGAGATCCCGTCGACCTCGATCTCCACGGGGCCGTCGCTCTCGTTGGCGACCAGGACGTCCTCCTCGGTCATGGCCGACGCGATCCAGAGCGCCTTGCGGTGCGAGACCAGCCCCGAGAGGGCGGTCACCAACCCGCCGCCGCCGCGTTGAACGATCCGCTGGCCCGTATCGTCGCGACCGAACGAGGCCGGGCCGCGGTTCGAGACGATCGTCAGGGGGTACTCGGCCACCCTCCGTTTGTATCAGGCGCGGCTAAGAGCTCATGCGATCCGGTCCCCGGGCTCCACGTCCTCGTCCGGCCGCAGCAGCACCACTCCCTTGGCGTCGTCGAGCGCGCCCAGGACCAGCACCTCGGAGAGGAAGGGGCCGATCCGCTTCGGCGGGAAGTTGACAACCCCGACGACGAGTCGCCCCTCCAGCTCCTCCCGCGCGTAGTGGCTGATCTGCGCCGAGGAGCGCTTGCGGCCGATCTCGGGGCCGAAGTCGATCTCCAGCTTCCAGGCCGGAACGCGAGCCTCCGGGAACTCCTCCACGCCCACCACTCGGCCGACGCGCATGTCGACCGCCTCGAACTGCTCCCAGGTGATCTCGGCCATCGGCGGTCGATGCCCCTCAGTCGAGCGAGTTGAAGATCCGCATCCAGTCGAGCAGTAGGCGCGGCGAGAGGAAGCGCTCCCGGGTCCGCTCCTTGCCGGCACGGCCGAGCCGGCGACCGAGCTCCGGGTCCTGAAGGATCTGGGTGCAGCGGTCGGCCGCCAACTCGGGCGAGTCGACCAGGTAGCCGTCCTCGCCGTCCACGATCTGCAGTGGGATGCCACCGACGTCACCGCCGATCGTCGCCCGGCCCTTCCAGAGCGCCTCGGCGACGGTCAGGCCGAAGCCCTCGCGGATCGACTTCTGCAGGACGACGTCGGCCTGGGATTGGAATGCGTTCACCTCGATCGCGCCGACGTTGTTGAGGTTGTTGAGGATCTTGATGTCGGGATCCGACCCGGCGTACTCGAAGGTGCGGTGGAAGAACTCCCAGCCCTCCGGATCATCCGTTGCCATCGATCCGACCAGGGCGAGCTGGACTTCGGGGATCTCCTTCGTGACCTGCCGGTAGGCGTCGATCACCCCGATCGGGTCCTTCCAGGGATCGAACCGAGAGACCTGGCAGATCATCGGCCGGTCGACGTCGATCCCGAACTGATTGCAGACGAAGGCCGCGTCGTCGGGGGAGAGCGCCATGTTCTTCGGGGAGAGCGGATCAATGGCCGGAGGCACGATCCGGACCCCGCCGTGGCCGTCGAGCCCATTCGGCACGTACTGCTCGAGGTGCCAGACGGTGATCTCGTACTCCGAGATCAGCGGCAGGAGCCGGTCGATCGGCTCCGGGTTCGGCTCGGAGAGGTCGATGTGGCAGCGCCAGACCCAGTGTTTGGCATGGTCGGTGGCGTTGTGCCTCATGCCGACCGGCTGCGGGTCGTGCACGATGATCACGTCCCACTCCCCCTCGAGGCTCTCCGCGTTCATCTTGTTGTAGTGGTCGAACAGCTCCCACTGGCTCGGTGTGAGCGTGTTCGGGTCTCCCTGCAGCGAGTTGTGGAGGAGCTTGGTGGCGTTGAAGAACTCCTCCCGGCCCATGATCACCTGCCAGTGGGCCTCCAGCCCGACGTCCCGCATCAGCGGCACGATCGTGTAGAGGATCTCGGAGACGCCCCCGCCGAATGCCGTCGCGCTGATGTGAAGGACGCGCTTGCCCTTCAGGCTCTCGGCCAGCTCCCTGATCTCGTCGACCAGCCCCCGGCCGGCCAGGTGCGTGTAGTCGGCCAGCGACTTGCTGCCGAGCGCTACCTCCTGAAGCACGGGTCCCCCATGGTCAATTGAGTGCGCAAGGGCGAAAACGTACTCGTCAAGAGGTGGCGTTGCGGAGCCGCTCGATGCCCGCGTCGATCTCGCGGCAGATCGCGGAGTGGAGCTCGGGGTTGGCGGCCGCCACGCAGGACATCTGGAACTCATGGCCCGAGCCGAGCAGCGGCCGCCCGCTGAGCGGCTTGCCGTAGGCGTCGCTCACGATCGCGCCGCACTCCTCCAGGCAGATCGCTGCGGCGGCGAGGTCGTAGGGCGAGTTGTTGAGCACCGATCCGCTGCCGACCCGCTCGAACTCCGCGCGGATCTCGGGCACGTCGTCGATCATCCGCGGCCCCGGCTCGACGTACGCATCGAGCTGACCCGTCGCGATGCGGGTCATGTCGTAGGTGGCCGAGCCGAGGTCGAAGGTTCCGCCGCCCACCGACGAGGCGTCGATCAACTCGCAGATCACCTCGATCAGGGCGCGTGCGGGCCGCCCGCGAAAGCCGTAGGTCCAGAACATCCGCTCCAGCGATTGGTTCCCCGAAAGCGTGGCCGCCGGCTCGAGCCCCTCGCCGCGCTCGGCGACGAAGCCCCGGCCGCTCTTCACCTCCAGCACGCAGCCCACCCGCACATCTCCCATCGTCGGTTCCGAGTCGAGCGGTGCGGCCGCCACCGAGACGCAGCACGACTCCAGTCCGGCCAGTGCGGGCCGGGTGCCGTCGATCGGGTCCACCACGAGGACCCACTCGGCGCGGTCGCCCGCCGGCGAGATCAGGCCGCGGTCCTCGGAGTAGAAGGAGACCTCGGGGGCGCGCTCGGCGAGGAAGGACTCCATCCGCGCCTCGGCCCGCTCGTCGATCTCGAAGGTGACGTCGCCGCCCTCCCCCTCCCCGGAGTGAGCGCGACCGGTGTGCGCTCCGAGGTGAGGCAGGACCTCCTCGCGCAGGGTCGCAGCGAGGTCAGAGACGAGCTCGCGGATCTTCATGCTCCGGCATTAAACGGGTTGCGCCTACGCGCACCCTCGCATCTACTGATTTACATCCGCGGGGCGTGAGCCGAGCGTGACGTCGACGCTTGCCTTCTGGCCGTCGCGGATGATGTCGAGTGTCACGGTGTCGCCCGGCTTGTGCTGGGCGACCAGCGTCGAGAGGTCGTTGTTCTGCAGCACCGGCTTGCCGTCGACCGCGATGACGACGTCGCCGCCGGTCTTCACCCGCTGCAGCTGGAACGTGTCTTCGCCGGTCGACCCCTTCACGCCGGCGTCGTCGGCGGGGCTGCCGTCGACCACGTCCGTGATCAGCGCTCCCGCCTCGGTATCGAGGCCGAGGTGCTCGGCGAGCTGCGGGTAGAGCGACTCGCTGGTCACGCCGAGATATGCGTATTCGACCTTGCCGTCGGCCTTCAGTTGGTCGAGCGAGTAGCGAACGGAGGTCACCGGGATCGCGAAGCCGACGCCCGAGTTGCTGCCGGAGCTCGAGGCGATCTGTTCGTTGATGCCGATCACCTGACCCTTGGCGTCCAGGAGCGGCCCGCCGGAGTTGCCGGGGTTGATCGACGCGTCGGTTTGGATCGCGTTGTCGATCCCGAAGTTCGTGAGGCCCTCGACCGTCCGGTCGGTGGCGGAGACGACGCCGATCGACAGGGACTGCTCCTCGCCGAACGGGCTGCCGATCGCGGCGACCGGCTCGCCGACGGCGAAGCTCGAGCGGTCCGAGAGGGTCACCGGCTTGAGGTCGAGCCCGTCCGGATCGACCTTGATCAGCGCCACGTCGGCGTCGGCGTCGAAGCCGACGATCTGGGCTGGGACCCGGTTGCGGTCGCCGAACTCGACGAAGACCTGCTTGGCCTCACGCGGCGTGCCGCCGCCGTTCAGGTGGCCGCCGCTGGTCACCACGTGGGCGTTGGTGACGATGTGCCCGTCGGTGTCGACCACGAAGCCCGACCCCTGCCCGGCAGAGCCGCCCCCGCCGAGCAGATCGTTGACTCCGCCCTCGAAGACGGAATCGATGGTCACCACGCCGGGGGAGACGTCCCTGTAGATCTCAGCGGGGTTGAAGCTGCCGTCGCTCGCCTGGACGACCACCTGCGTTGCCGTCTGGGTCGCCGACGCCGCGGCGGGCGTGCTCGAATTGTCGTCTCCACCACCACCGCAACCCGCGATCAGTGCTGCCGCGATCCCCACCAGCAGGAAACGGGTTGCTCCTCCACGACTAAACGGGTTGCGCTTCCGCGCACCCTCTCCTGATCGGAGCACCCTCGCATCAGTACGCACCCTCATGCCGCCACCTCAACGGGCTCCCGCTGCCGGCGCCGGCCTCCGGACACCGGCAGGCTGAGCGTGAATGCGGTGTGGCCCCGGCGTGAGACCACCGCGATCTCCCCGCCCATGCGGCGGGCGAGCTCCTCGGCGATCGCGAGCCCGAGCCCCGAACCGGACGCGGTCTCGCCCGTGTAGAAGCGATCGAAGACCTTTGGGATCGCGCGCGGGTCGATTCCCTTCTTGGCGTCGTCCCCGACAATCAGCTCCGCCGCGTTCGTCCCGCGCACGGCGGTCACCGTCACGTTGGTCCCCTGCGGGGTGTGGGTGATCGCATTGTCGATCAGGATACGAATGATTTGTGAAACCCGATTTAGGTCGGCGAGGGCGACCACGTCGCCGCGGCCGCGAACCTGGAGCGTCGACTCGTGCAGGCTGACGGCGGGCCGGAACTCATCCGCAACCTGCCTGGCGGCCTCCTTGAGGTCGACGGGCTCGCGCTTGATCTCCATCACGTCGGCGTCCAGGCGCGAGAGGTCGAGCAGGTCGATGGTGAGCTTCTGCAGCCGCTCGACCTGAGCCCGGATCTCGGCGATGAAGGCTCGCCGCTCGGCGGCGGTCAGCTTCTCGGTCTCGAGGAGCTCGAGGAAGCCACCCAGGGAGAAGATCGGCGTTCGCAGCTCATGCGAGGCGTTGGCGATGAACTCCTTCCGCGAGCTGTCGAGCCGCGCCAGCCGGCGCTGCATCTCGTTGAAGCTCCGAGCAAGCTGGCCGAGCTCGTCCGAGGAGTCGACGGGAATCGGCTGGTCGAAGCTGCCCTCGGCCACCGCTTCCGCCGCCCGCCGCATCCGGCGGAGCCGGCGCGAGACCGCCCCCGACGCCCAGAAGGCGATCAGCGAGGCGACGACGAGAGCGATCAGGCCGGCGATCAGGATCTGGCGCCGAACCAGGGCCACGTCGTCGTTCACCTCCGCGAGCTGGGTCGAGAGCACCTCCACCCAGCGGGTCCGCCCGTTGAGCTTGATCGGGACGGCCGAGGTCCCGACCCGCGAGCCGGCCACGCGCTCCGCCCCTGTGGCGATCTGCCCCTCGGAGATCGCCGCGTCGGCTGTCAGGTAGCGGCCCTGAAGGGCGGTGGCTTCGGATTGCGAGTCCGCGACGACGAAGGCGGGTGACGGTCCTCCCGGTGCGTCCCTGACGGCGAGCAGCGTCACCCGGCTCTCGGTCGACTGCGACGTCGAGCGGACGAGCTCGGAGATCTCAGTCCGTGAAGCGCCGGACTCGAGGGCCCGCGTCAGGCGCGGGGACTGCTCGGTCCCCAGCCTCTCGAGCCTGCGGAGCTTCTCGGCGGTCAGGCTCGACTCGAGCTGGGGCACCACGTAGAGGTAGACGAAGGCGATCGCCCCGGCGGTGATCAGTGTGATCAGGACAACGAGACGGTTGCGGAGGGTGTTGAGGCGGAGCCAGGCCGGTCTCACGATGACGGTGCGCGCCACTCAATCGCGGTCGGCGTCGCGGAAGCGGTAGCCGACGCCGCGCACCGTGAACAGGTACTCGGGCTTCTTCGCGTCGGTCTCCAGCTTCTCGCGGAGGTGCCTGATGTGGACATCGACGGTGCGTGGATCTCGGTAGGTCGAGTCGCCCCAGATGTGCTCGAGCAGCATCTCCCGGGTGAAGACCCGGCCCGGGGAGGCTGCCAGCGCCGCCAGGATCTCGAACTCGACGTAGGTGAGCTGCACCGGCTTCGTGCCGAGCTTGACTGAGCGGCGCTCGAAGTCGATCTCGAGCTTCCCGGCCACGATCGGCTCATTCCCGACGAGTCCTGGGCCGGCCATGTTTCCGCGCCGCAGCGCGGCCTTGACCCGGCTGCGGAACTCGCGGACCGAGAAGGGCTTGGTGATGTAGTCGTCCGCGCCCATCTCGAGGCCGGCGACCTTGTCGATCTCGTCCCCTTTTGCCGTCAGCATGATGATCGGCACCTGGCTGCGGGTGCGAAGGCGCCTGCACACCTCAATCCCGTCGAGCCTGGGAAGCATGATGTCGAGGACCACCAGATCGAAGCGCTCCTCCCCGAACCGATCGAGGGCTTCCTGCCCATCCATCGCCCCCACCACCTCATAACCTTCCTTGCGGAGTGGGTAGGTGAGAAGCGTTTGCACGGCCTGTTCATCGTCCACGAGCAGGATCCGTGCCTGTCCTCGTGCCATGCCTGAAGGTTAGAAGCACGCTCGTGCCCGGCTGATGATCGACTTGCGCCTCTACAGATACGCGCTCCTCGCGGTCCC
>DATDJZ010000198.1:0-10964 GCA_036520315.1 Solirubrobacterales bacterium
ATAGGATCGCGCCGTGCCTAACCACGACGTTCTGGTCATAGGGGCGGGCCTGGCGGGACAGCGTGCGGCGCTGGCCGCCGCCGAGCAGGGGGTCGACGTGGGAATCATCAGCAAGGTCCACCCCGTGCGCTCGCACTCCAACGCGGCCCAGGGCGGGATAAACGCGGCGCTCCAACCCGGCGACTCTTGGGAGTCGCACGCCTTCGACACGATCAAGGGCTCCGACTACCTGAGCGACCAGGACGCGGTCGAGATCATGTGCCGAGAGGCGCCGGAGGAGATCCTCCACCTCGAGCACCTCGGCGTCACCTTCCACCGCAACGAGAAGGGCGAGCTCGGCACGCGCGCCTTCGGCGGCGCCTCCGCCGCCCGCACCTACTACGTCGCCGACATCACCGGCCAGGCGATCATGCACGTCCTCTACGAGCAGCTCATGAAGTTCTCTGAGGAGGTCGCCCGCTACGAGGAGTGGTTCACGACCGCCCTCGCCCTCGACGACGAGGGCGACTGCATCGGCGCGATCTGCCGGAACGTCAAGGACGGATCGATGGAGCACTTCGGCGCCAAGGCGGTGATCCTGGCGACCGGAGGCAACGGCCAGATCTGGCATCCGACCACGAACGCACTGATCTGCACCGGCGACGGCATCGCCCAGGCCTACCGGGTCGGGGCGAAGCTGATGGACATGGAGATGATCCAGTACCACCCGACGACGCTCGCGGGCAAGGGCTTCCTGATCACCGAGGGCGCGCGCGGCGAAGGGGCGCACCTGCTGAACGCCAACGGCGAGCGCTTCATGGAGAGATACGCGCCCAACAAGATGGAGCTCGCCTCCCGGGATGTCGTCTCCCGTGCCGAGCAGACCGAGCTTCAGGAGGGCCGTGGCTTCCCGGACGGCACGGTCGCGCTCGACATCACCGTGGTGCCGCGCAAGCGCATCCACGAGGCGCTGCGGGAGATCGTTCTCGTCGGCCGGGACTTCGCCGGGGTGGACATCACCAAGGAGCCGATCCACATCAAGCCCGGCAACCACTACACGATGGGCGGTGTGAAGACCGACACCGAGGGGCGCACCAACGTCCCAGGCCTCTACGCCGCCGGCGAGGTCGCCTGCGTCTCGGTCCACGGCGGCAATCGCCTCGGCGCCAACTCCCTGCTCGACACCCTGATCTTCGGCCGCCGCTCGGGCGTGGACGCGGCCGATCGGGCCAAGGGCAGGGACCAGAAGCACGTCCCGCACTCCGAGCTCGAGGCCCAGGAGGCGGGGGTCGCCGAGATCCTCGGCCGCGAGAACGGCTCCGGCCGGCGTATCTCCGAGATCCGCAGGGAGCTGGGCGACACGATGGACAAGTACGTCGCGGTCTTCCGCGACGCCGAGGGCCTCAACACCGCCCTGGAGACGGTCAAGCGCCTCAAGGAGGAGTACGAGAGCTGCTACATCGACGACAAGGGCTCAGTCTTCAACCAGGACGTCCTCGGGGCGATCGAGCTCGGCTACATGCTCGACTGCGCGGAGGCCACCTGCGTCGGCTCGATCCACCGCACGGAGAGCCGCGGCGCGCAGTTCCGCACCGATTTCCCGGAGCGCAACGACGACGAGTGGCTCAAGCACATCGACCTGACCCGTACCGAGGAGGGGCCCGAGATCAGCTACTCCGAGGTGACCATCACCCAGTGGGAGCCGCAGGAGCGGACCTACTGATGGAGGGCACGTGTGACGCGAGGGGTAGGGTGAAGTAGATGGCTGAGTTCACGCTCAAGGTGAGGCGGTTCAAGCCTGAGGAGGCCGAGGGGCCGTATTGGGAGAGCTTCGAGGTGGAGCTCGACCCGACCCTGTCGGTCCTCGACGGCCTGCTGCAGGCGAAGGACCGCGAGGACGGCTCGCTGGCGGTGCGCTGTTCCTGTCGCGCCGCGATCTGCGGCTCCTGCGGGGTGAAGATCAACGGCCAGTCGACCCTCGCCTGCAAGACGATGCTCGAGGAGGCCCAGTCCTTCGCCGAGAGCCATTCGGTCAAGGGCGAGAACGGCGACGGGAAGACCCAGATCGTCGTGGAGCCCATGGGGAACATGCCGGTGATCAAGGACCTGGTCACCGACATGGAGTCGACCCACTGGACCAAGATCCGCCGGGTCACTCCCTGGCTGCTCCCCGAGGGCGACCCGCCCGAGCGCGAGTACGTCGTCCCGCCCGAGTCGATGATCGACGTGACCCAGTCGATGGCCTGCATCCAGTGCGGTGCGTGCGTCTCCTCCTGCCTCTCGATGGAGGCCGATCCCGAATTCATCGGCCCGGCGGCGCTCGCCAAGGCGTACCGCTTCGTCGGCGATCCCCGCGACGCCCAGACCAAGGAGCGGCTCCACGACCTCGCCCAGGATCCCCACGGGATCTACGACTGCACGCACTGCTTCTCGTGCATCGACGCCTGCCCGAAGGGGGTGGCGCCGATGGACCAGATCATGCGGCTGCGGCGGGCAGCGGACGAAGAGGACATCGAGGACCAGAACCACGGCCGCAACCACATGGAGGCCTTCACGAAGATCATCGAGAAGAAGGGAACGCTCGATGAGGCGCAGCTGCTGCAGGACTCCTACGCCCCAGGGATCAAGGGCAAGCTGGTGCCGAAGCACGGCGCGGTCAAGGGCCTGCTCGAGTCGCTCCCAACCGCGGTCCGGGGCGTCCGCGCGGGCAAGATGCGCTCGCTGCCGAAGCTGATCCCGGGCGTGCACGCCAAGCTCCCCGGCGACGCCCAGAACCACGTCAAGCGGATCTACGCCCACGCCGAGGACCACCAGGTCGAGCTCAACCTCTACATCCGCGGCGAGGAGCCGGACGAGGAGGCGCCGGAGGCAACGGTGGAGCCGGAGCCGGACGAGGTGGGAACGGAATGACCGATTTGAAGCTCGCCTATTGGCCGGGCTGCGTGAGCCGCGGCTTCACGCCCGAGCTGCACGGCTCGACGGCGCTGGTGGCTGACCGCCTCGGCATCGAGCTGGTCGAGCTCGACCGCGCCAACTGCTGCGGCGCCGGGGTGATCGCCGAGCACAACCAGGAGCTCGCGGACACCCTCAACGCCCGGACCTTCGCCCTCGCCCAGCAGACCGGCCTGCCGATGATGAACATCTGCTCGACCTGCCAGGGCGCCCAGTCCGAGTGCCAGCAGCGCCTCCGCGACTCTGAGTACCGCTCCCACATCAACGAGACGCTCGCCGAGGAGGGGCTGTCGTACGACCCGGAGGGCTTCACTAACAAGAACTTCCTCTGGGTCCTGGTCGAGGACTACGGGCTGGACCGGCTCGCCGAGCAGGTGACTCGCCCGCTCAACGGCCTCCGCGTCGGACCCTTCTACGGCTGCTACATCCTCCGCCCCAAGCACCGGCTCGGCTACGAGGACCATCCCGAGCGCGACCTCTATCTCGATCGCCTGATCGAGGCGCTGGGCGGCGAGGTGGTCCAGTACGACGGCGCGCGGAAGTGCTGCGGCTTCCCGATCATCACCATGGCCCGGGACGTGTCACTGCGGCAGGCCGGCACTCACATCGGCGACGCGATCGACGCCGATGCCGACTGCCTGGTCACCCCCTGCCCGCTCTGCCATCTCAACCTCGACATGCAGCAGCCCGAGGCCGCCAAGGTCGTGAACCGCGAGCTCGGCCTCGCCGTGCTCCACCTCCCCCAGCTCGTCGGCCTCGCCCTCGGCTTCGAGCCGAAGGAGCTCGGCATGCGCAAGCACATCGCCTCGACCGAGTGGGTCGAGCAGCGTCTCGCCGAGCCCGTCGCGGCCTGAGCAAATGGCCATGGACCGGCAGCTGCTCGAGCTCCAGCAGCGGCTGGCCCTGGTCGAGTCCCGACTCGAGCAGCTCTTCGAGCACCTCGACCTGAAGCCACGAGGCGGCGACGAGGCGGATGCCACTCAGGACCCCGAGATCCAGGACCTGCTGGCGAAGGGGAACGAGGCCCAGGCCGTGAAGCGCTACCGGGAGCTCACCGGTGCCGGCATCGCCGAGGCTCAGAGCGCGATCAGGGACGCCCAGGGAGCTGGCTGAGTCCTTGCGCTGAGGTCGTCTCCCCGCGCTAGCTTCGAAGGCGCCATGGCCTCAACGGATCCGCCCGAGACTCAGCACCGGATCAAGGTGCGGATCCTCGTCGCCTTCGCCTCGATCCTCGCCTTCCTGGCGATCTTCACCAGCTGGATCGACCGGCAGGCGCTCAACACCGACCGGTGGGTCGACACCAGCGGCAAGCTCCTCGAGGACAAGGTCATCTCGGACGCAGTTGCGAGCTACGCCGTCGACCAGCTCTACTCCAACGTCGACGTCTCCGCGGTCATCAAGCAGCGCCTGCCGAAGGATGTGCAGCAGTTCTCGGCCCCCGTGGCTGCCGGGGTGCGCCAGTTCGCCACGCGGGCGGCGGAACAGGCGATCCAGTCGCCGCGGATTCAACAGGCGTGGAAGGACGCGAACCGGATCGCTCACACCCAGCTGGTTTCGATCCTGAAGGGGAACAACGAGGTCGTCTCGAGCCAGAGCGGCAAGGTCGTCCTCAACCTCCGGCCGCTGGTCCTGCAGCTGGCCGACCGCATCGGGCTGAAGAAGCAGCTCAATCAGAAGCTCCCCCCGGATGTCGGGCAGCTCGAGGTCGCCGACTCGAAGGAGCTCGACACCGCCCGGACGGTCACCAAGCTCATCCAGGGGCTCGCCTGGTTCTTCACCTTCGGGAGCGTGGCGTTGATCGGCCTCGCGGTCTATATGGCGAAGGGTCGCCGCTGGATGGTCCTGCTCGCCTACGGCCTGGGGCTGATGGCCGCGGGGCTCGGCGCGATCGCCGTGCGCGGCGCTCTCAAGGGTCTCTTCGTCGACTCCCTGGCGAATACCGAAGCCGCGAACGAGCCGGCGAAGCACGCCTGGGACATCGGGACCTCGCTCCTGCACAGCATCGCGATCACCGTGATCATCTACGGCGTCCTCTTCGTGGTCGCCGCCTTCCTGGCCTCGCCATCCGGTTACGCCGTCGGCGTCCGGCGGGCGCTCGCGCCGACGCTTCGCGATCGACGTGAGCTCGTCTGGTCGATCTTCGGCGCTGCGGCCCTGATCGGTTTGATCGTCTGGCCGCCCGATGGGTTCCGCCAGCTGGTGCTGACCCTGCTGTTGATCGCCCTCGCGGGGGTCGGCATCGAGGCCCTCCGGCGAAGGACGCTCGTCGAGTTCCCCGGCGCACAGCGAGGGGACTGGATGCAGTCGATGCGAGACCGCGCCCGGCGTGCGACCTCAGAGACCGGTCGGCGGATCGGGTCGGCCGTGAAGGGCCTGACGGATGACGAGAAGCATCCCGACGACGCCAGGCTCGACCGACTCGAGCGGCTCGGGGAGCTCAAGGAGAAGGGCGTGCTCACGCAGGCGGAGTTCCGCGAGGAGAAGAAGAAGCTCCTCGCTGCCGGCTAAGGCATCACGCCGGTGCCACTTGCCAGTCCGCGGTCGGCCTCCGGGGACGGTTGCTCCTCCCCCATCCGGCGCTCGATCCAGCGTGCCCCGAGCGTGTCGGTCAGCCCGTGGACCACGATCGAGGCGAGGATCACGTAGGCGGCCGCCTCGAAGATCGCATCCGCGTGGCCGACGTCGGAGTTGAGGACAAGCTCGGCGAACAGGATGCCCGCGACGCCCTTCGGCCCGAACCAGGCGATAAAGGCGCGGTGCGGCGCCGGCAGGCCCACCCGCACGAAGGAGAGCCCGATCGCCACGGGGCGCGCGATCAGCAGCGCAAAGGCGATGAAGCCGACCAGCAGCGCGATGTTCTCGTGGTATCCGGTCGCGACGATCAGCCCTCCGAAGGCGAAGAAGGTGAGCACCTGGAGGATTGAGCTGACGTTCTCGCTGAACACCACGAAGTCGTCGGCGATGTCGTGCTCGGCGACCGCCAACGAGATCCCGCACACGAAGGCGGCGATCAGGCCGTTGCCGATCGTGACGTCCGCCAGCCCATACGCGAAGAGGCCGATTCCGAGCGCATAGATGCCCTCGTAGCGCCTGATGATCCCCCCGCCGGGCATGGATCGGGTCAGCCTGCCGGCGGCCTGGCCGAGGACTATGCCGAGGACCGCGCCGAAGGCCGCCTCACCCACCAGCTTCGCCGCCTCGCTGCCGGCGTCCCCCCCGGGCGAGGCCAGGATGATGAAGAAGAGGACGAACGGCAGCGCCAGCCCGTCATTGAGCCCCGACTCGAGATTGAGCGCGTGGCGCACCACGGCGGGCACACGCTGTGATGTCACCACGGCTGACGTGACCACGGGGTCGGTCGCCGAGAGGACGGCGCCGAGCAGGAAGGCCTCGGCCCAGCTCAGCTCCGAGAAGAGCAGCTTTGCGGCCAGTGCCAGCAGGACCAGCGTCAGGGGCATCGCTATCACCAGCGCGCGGACCACCGGCCCCCAGTGGACGACGAGCAGCTCGCGCTCCACGAAGAGGCCGTCGGAAAACAGTGTGACGATCAGCGCGAGCAGGAAGAGGTGGACGACCGCCGTATCGGATCCTTCGACGTGGATCGCGCCGGCCTCCGCGAGGATCAACCCGGCAGCAACCGAGAGCACGGAGATCGACAGCGCGGTGCCCCGCATCAGCCCTGAGAGCGCAGCCGCCAGAGCCAGAAGGCCTCCGCTCAGGAGGACCGCTTCCCCGAAGCCGACGTCCATTCACGGCTTATAGCGCCTGAACGTGCGACGGTTTGGCCGTCCGTGGCCGCGGACAAGCTTGGCGGGTGCACCGCTGCCAAAATGTGCCCGTCGGCCAATAGATCCAGGTGAGGGGAGAAGAGTGAGCGAAGTCATCACGCCACCGCGGCGAGCGCGAGCCCAGGAACGGCTTCGCCTGACCAGGCGACGCGTCCTCGGGGCCGCTCCGGCGGGAGCGGTCGCGGCTCTGCTGGTGCTCGCGGCCGCGTTCGACGGCGCCTTCGCCCTCCGCTACTGGGCCCTGATCGCGATCCTGGCGCTGACCATCCTGATCGCGACCCAGGTCACCGGCGGCATCCACGTCGACCGAGGAGCCCTCAGCGTCGCGGTCGGGCTGGTCTGGGCGTTCGCGGCCTGGACGCTGCTCTCCTCGATCTGGGCGGAGTCCGCTGCTCGCGCCTGGGAGGGGGCCGCCCGCACCATTCTCTACGCGGCGGTGATCACGGTCCCGCTCGCCCTGCGGGGGCGCCGCCAGGCCCTCTGGGTTGGCCAGGGGATCTTCGCCGGGGTCGGACTGGTCGCCGTGATCACGCTTATCGCGCTGCTCGCGAACGGCCCCGACCTGTTCGTGGCGGGCCGGCTCGACGATCCGCTCGCCTACCGGAACGCCACCGCCACCCTGTTCGCGTTCGTCTTCTGGCCGCTGATCGGGCTCGCGTCGGAGCGCGGCCGCAACACGCCCATTCGCGCGATCTCGTTCGCGGTCGCCGTGCTCTCGCTCGGCCTCGCCTTCCTGACCCAGTCGCGCGGTGTGGCCGTCGGGCTGGTCTTCGGCGCCGCGGTCTTCCTGGCGATCGGCCCGGATCGCCTGCGCCGCACCCTGTTCGCGCTCGCCGCCGGGGCTGGGGTGGCGATCTTCTCCAGCCCGTTGCTCGACCCCTACCACGCCTTCCAGAACGGCGAGGTCCTCACCGACTCGGTGGTCCAGGACGCAAGCACGGCCCTGCTCGTCCTCACCTTCGCCGCTCTCCTCTTCGGACTGTTCGCGGCGCTGCTCGACAACGGCCTGCGTGGGTCGGCCGCCGGCGACGCGGCGAGGCGGGTCGCTCCATACGGGCTGGCCGCCCTCGCGGTCGCGGGCTTTGTGGCGGCGCTCGTCGCGATCGGCAATCCGGCGACGTACGCCAGCGACAAGTGGGACGAGTTCACCGACCTCGACGCGACAACCTCCGCCAGCTCGACCAGGCTCGGGTCGGTTGGCGGCCAACGCTACGACCTCTGGCGCGTGTCGTGGAAGGAGTTCGAATCCGCACCGGTGGGCGGCGTCGGTGAGGGCAACTACGCGTTCGACTACTACGAGGAGCGCCGTACCGACCGCAACCTGGAGGACCCCCACAGCCTGCCCTTCAGGCTGCTCGCGGAGACGGGGATCGTCGGCCTACTCCTGTTCGGGGGGGTCATCGTGGCCCTCGGAGTCGGCATCACCCGCTCGGCCCGCTCCTCTCCGCCGAATGACCGCCGGATCATCGCCGGGCTCGCTGCCGGCGGCGCCGTGGTGATCGGCCAGTCGCTGACCGACTGGCTCTGGCTGATCCCGACGGTGACCGGCCTTGGCCTGCTCGCGCTCGCGCTCGCGGCCGTACCGCGGGGCCGCGCCGAGGACAAACCCGCTCCGTTGAAGTTGCCCTGGTTCGGGCAGCGGCCCAGGCTGATCACGAGGTTCGGGATCGCGGGGCTGCTGGCGGCCGCGGCCGTCAGCGTCGTCTTCCTGTTTCTCTCCGACTTCTACGTACGCGAGGCGCGCGACGACCAGGGCCGGTCGGCAGCGGACCAGCTCTCGGCCGCCCGCACCGCGGCGGATCTCAATCCGGTCTCGGTGATCCCTCTCTACCTGCAGGCATCGGCGCTGGAGGCAGAGGGCGAGCGCAGCCAGGCTCGGGATGTCCTCCAGGACGCGCTCTCCAAGGAGCCGAATAACTTCGTCACGCTGACCCTGCTGGGCGACCTGCAGGTCCGGGACGGTGAATTCGATGACGCCGCGGCCTACTACAAGAAGGCCTCCGATCTGAACCCACGGGACACAGGACTGCAGCAATTGGCTGAGCAGACCGCGGCCACGGCGGCTCCGGAGAAGCAGCCCGCGGGCTGACGACTAGCTGGTCACCTCCCGCAGCAGCTCGTGCCAGCGGTCGATCGCATCCGCTCGCGAGTAGCGCTCGACGACGGCGCGGCGGCCGGCGTCGCCGAGCTTCTCGGCCCGCTCACGGTCGCTCGCCAGGGCGGTCAGCGCTTCGGCCAGTTCGCGGGGGCGCTCCGGGGGCACCACCACGCCGCAGGAGGCCTCCTCGACCAGGGCAGCAGCCTCGCCGGCCGCCGAAAGCACCAGCGGCCTCCCCGCGCTCATCGCCTCGAACATCTTGGTCGGCAGCGCCCCCTCGAACAGCGGCTTGTCACGGAGCAGGACGACCGCCGCGTCGGCCTCAGCGTAGAGCTCGGGGATGCGCTCGTGCGGCACCCGCCCGAGCATCTGGACGTTGCGAAGCCTGTCCTGCGCGAGCCGGCGACGGAGCTCCGGCCCCTCCGCGCCGTCCCCCGCGATGACGATCTCGATCTCGCCCTCGCCAGTGAGCAGCTCCGCGGCGTCCATCAGGGTCCCCACCCCCTGACTCATCCCGACGGTGCCGGCGTAGAGCACCCTGAAGGCGCCATTGCGGCGCTGCGGAGCGGCCGAGAACAGCTCCGGGTCGACGCTCGGCGGGATCCGGTGAACCTTCCCGCTCGCCTCCTCCAGATCCCCAAGGGCGCTCTCGATCCCCCGGGTCGGGCAGACGATCGCCGTCGCCTCCCGGTAACAGGCGTGCTCGAGCGAGCGTGCGGCGCTCACCAGGCGGGGGCGTCGCAGGGTCCCCAACTCGACCGCGGAGTCGGGCCACATGTCGGAGACGTTCACGATCAGCGCCGCTCCCTTTCCGCGGGAGTAGGCGATCGATGACCCAGCGAGCAGGAGCGGCGGCGTCTCGACGACGACCGCGTCGGCCGGGCCGGCCGCCGGCGCGGTCGCCAGCGCGCTGAGCCCGAAGGAGACGTGGTTGGCGATGCGGCGGCCGAAGCCCCGATTCGGGGCCGGGTACACGGCACTGCGCACGACCCGTACGCCGTTTTCGCCCTCCTTGAGCCATGGCTTGATCCGGTAGGGCGGCTGGATCACCCCGTCCGGGTAGTGTGGGAATCCGGTGTGCACGGTGACCTCGACGCCGCGGCGGCTCAGCCCACGCGCTAGGGCCGCAAGCCGCGCCTGCGGCGCCCCCACCTCCGGCGGGTAGTAGTGAGTAAGCAGGGTGACTCTCATCGGGGGTCAGTTAACCGGGTGTATTCCAGGTACGCTCGCAGCCGTCGCAAACGGCGCGCCTGGGCGGCGGACAACCCGGGGAACGCCGCGATTCGGGGCGAGCTACTCGCCCATCTGCTCAGGGTCGCTGCCCCCGAGATCGCATCCGCGGGCGCGATCCTCGATGTCGGCTGCGGGACCGGCTGGTGGCTGCGGGCGCTGGCCGACGCGGGGGTGGGGGCCGAGAGGCTCCATGGGATCGACATACAGCCGGAGCGGGTGACCGCGGCCAGGCAGGCGGTGTCCGGGGCCGAGATCGACGTCGGGGATGCCCGTCGCCTTCCCTTCCCGGACGAAAGCTTCGCTGTCGTGCTCCAGTTCACGCTTCTTTCGTCTCTCGGCTCACATGGGGCAATACGTGAAGCGCTGGGCGATGGGATGCGGGTACTTGCGCCGGGGGGCCTGCTGCTCATCTACGAGCCGCGCGTACCCAACCCTCTCAATCGGGACACACTGATGCTCACGGACAGCGACCTGGACGCGGCCGGAATCTCACCCTGTGAGCAATCCAGCCTCACGCTCATCCCGGCGCTGGCCCGCCGGCTCGGGAGCCGCACGGAGGCCCGCTACGAGCGCTTGGCACGCCTGCCGTTCTTGCGAACTCACCGGCTGGTCCGGTTCCGCGCCTCCCTCGCCTCACGCCCTGACTGAAGGCCCACGGCCGCGACGCCGCATCCGACCGGGCGTATCAGCGCACTGGAATTTGCTGCGAGTGGATCGACACGGATTCGCGCCGTCAACCACCGTTTCGCTTTGGAGACGCGGCTACGCGCGCCGGTGCCGCTTGAGGCGGAGCTTCACCTTCACCGTCTGCGACACGGCGGAGCCGCTGAGGGGCGTGAAGGTGACCCGGACCGGCACGGTCATCTTGCCCTTGCGCCGGAGGATCCGCTTGCCGGCCTTGCTCGCCCGGATGA
>DATDJZ010000199.1:0-18128 GCA_036520315.1 Solirubrobacterales bacterium
AGCGTCGCCGACGGGACCTGGTTGCGGCCGCTGAACAGAACGGGATCGCCGGACCGGGCCGCCCAGGCCGCGGCGGGCATGGCGTAGCCGGCCTCGTCGAGGCTGACGATCACGACGTGCTCCGGCTCGCGCTTCAGCAGCCGCTGGCGGAGCTGGTCGATCGAGTTGGCGACCTCCGCGGGCGAGTCCCCATGCAGCTGGTCCGACTCCAGTCCCGACGGCACCGCGGCCCCGCCGGCCGAGTAGACCTGTGTGTCCCCTGATGCGCCGCCGCCCCGCGGGTTGAGCTGGGCGAGCGCCTGGGTGGTCGCGTCCGGTACCGAGCCGTGTCCGCTGACCAGCACCGGGATCCGCGCCGGCGGTCCCGAGAGCACCGACGCAGCGATGCCCGCCTGCCAGTCGTCGTCCGGTACGAGGACGGCGGCCTGCAGCGACCTCGCGCCCGGAGCGGGAGGATGAGTCGCGAGCGCAGCGGCCGCCGCGTCGGCGGTCGGGTCCGGCCCGCTGATCCTGGTGGTGTTCCGGGTCGCGACCAGCGGGAAGCCGAGCGTCCCGACCGGAGCCTGCTGGGGGTTGTCCGTGGCCACGGAGATCGTCACCACCCGGGTCTCTCCCTCGCCGCCACCGCCGAAGGGCTTCGTCGCCACCACCACGAGCACGAGAGCGACGATCGCCGCGACGCCCGCGGCGATCAGGCCCGTCGGCCCCTGGCGCCGCGAGATCTCGGACCGAAGCCGGTCGATGCCGTCCTTCGAGGGGCGAGGCAAGCGCACGGCGGCGAAAGCTAACCGCAACCGGACCGTCGATTTCGCTGCGGTAAGTGGTAGGTCCCACTTCCAGTAAACTGCCTGACTGACCAGTCAGTCAACATCGCACGAAAGGCAGGCCCACGAAATGGACTTCGCCCTCTCCGACGAGCAGCGCGAGCACAGGGAGCACGTCCGCAGGTTCTCGCGCGAGGTGATCCGCCCCGCCGCTCGCAAGCACGACGAGGAGGAGAGCACTCCCTGGGAGGTGATCAAGGAGGCCCGCAGGTGGGGGCTCCAGGGCCTCGAGCACATGCAGCGGATGGGCGCCGACCCGGGCGGTCAGTTAGGCGTGATCACCGCCGAGGAGCTCCACTGGGGCTGCGCCGGGATCGCGCTGGCGATCCAGGGCTCGGGCCTGGCGGCCGCGGGCATCGCCGCCTCCGGCACCCCCGAGCAGGTGGCCGAGTGGGTGCCGCAGTGCTTCGGCACGGACGATGAGATCCAGCTCGGCGCCTACGCCGTCACCGAGCCCCACGCTGGCTCCGACGTGAAGAGCCTGAGGACGACCGCCAAGCTCGACGCTGACGAGTGGGTCCTGAACGGCACGAAGGTCTTCATCACGAACGGCGGGATCGCCGACGTCCATGTCGTCGTCGCCACGGTCGACCCGGAGCTCGGGCACCGCGGGCAGGCCTCGTTCGTGGTTGGTCCCGGAACCCCCGGGCTGCGGCAGGGCAAGAAGGAGTCGAAGATCGGCATCCGCGCTTCCCACACTGCCGAGGTGATCCTCGAGGACTGCCGGATCCCGGTCGAGAACCTGCTCGGCGGGATGGACAAGCTGAACCGCAAGCTCGAGCGCGCACGGGCGGGTCAGAAGGCCGGATCGTCGAACGCGCTGGCCACCTTCGAGATGACCCGGCCGATCGTCGGCGCGTCCGCGCTCGGGATCGCCCAGGCGGCCTACGAGTGGACCCTCGAGTACCTGAGTGACCAGACGATCGATGGCAGGCCTGTGCTCGAGGAGCAGCGAATCCAGCAGGTGCTCGCCGACGTCGCCACAGAGATCGATGCCTCAAGGCTGCTCGTCCAGCGTGCCGCCTGGATGGGACGCAACGGGATCGCGATGACCGGCGGCCAGGGCTCGATGTCGAAGCTCAAGGCCGGCGACGTGACGATGTGGGCAACGACGACGCTGATGGAACTGGTCGGGCCCTACGCGCAGTCAACCGACTGCCCGCTCGAGAAGTGGTTCCGCGACGCGAAGATCTACCAGCTGTTCGAGGGCACGGCCCAGGTACAGCGGTTGGTGATCTCGCGGATGCAGGCGCGGACCTACCACGAGCGCTTCGCAGAGGCGGCCGAGATCGCCAAGCGGGCCACCGCCGCGGCGAATGGAGCGCCGGAGGCTGTTGCCGTCGCGTAGATGGCTTCGCAATCAACGGCGGCCACAAACACCGCCGCCGAATAGACGACTGCAACCGCCGTTTCAATACGCGCCCGGCGGGCGTTCAACCTTTCACGCGGGATGACTCGATCGAAGCTGTTGACGCTGGCGCTCTGCGGCGCCCTGCTCGCCTGCGCCTGCGCGATCGCCGTGGGCAGCGCGTCGGGCGAGAACCTCCAGCAGAGGCTCGACGCGACCCAGAGCAAGCTCTCGCACGTCCAGGCCCACGCCGGCGTGTTGACGACCAGGATCAGCCATGAGTCGGCGCAGCTCGACCGGCTGACGGCCGAGGTCGCCCGCCTGCGGAACAGGGAGGCGGCGGTCGCCGCGCAGCTCGCCCAGAAGCAGGCCGAACTCGAGCAGGCGCAGGTGCGGCTGGACCATCTCAAGAAGCGGCTCCGTGACGCCATCCAGATCCTCGAGCAGCGGCTCGTCGCGATCTACGAGTCGAACGAACCTGACCTGATCACCGTTCTCCTCCAGGCGCACGGCTTCGACGACCTGCTCGCCCGCAGCCAGTACATGCGGACGCTTCAGGACCAGAACAACGACATCGTCGTCAGGGTCCGCGCCCTTCGCAATCAGATGCAGATCACCGTCAACACGGTTCGCGCCGCCCGCAACGAAATCGCCGCGCACAAGCAGGAGCTCGAGGCCACCAGGCTGAAGCTCCACAAGCGGACCGATGAGCTCGCCACCGCTCGCCGCAAGCAGCACGCCACCCTGATGCAGGTCCGGAAGCAGCAGGACGACCTGGAGGGCGACCTCTCCGAGATCTCCCAGAAGATCGCCGAGCAGCTCGCCGCCCAGACCGGTTCCCTTCCCGCCGGCCCGGTCCGGGCCGGGAGCGGGATGTTCATCTGGCCCGTCAATGGGCCCGTCGTCTCCGGCTTCGGGATGCGCTGGGGCCGGATGCACGAGGGCATCGACATCGCGGTCCCGACCGGAACCCAGATCCGCGCGGCGGCATCGGGGACCGTCTCGATCGCCGGGGTCGAGGGTGGATACGGGAACTACACCTGCATCGATCACGGCGGTGGGCTCTCCACCTGCTACGCGCACCAGGAGCAAATCCTGGTCTCGGGCGGCCAGCAGGTGGCGCAGGCGCAGATCATCGGCATCTCGGACTGCACGGGCCACTGTCTCGGTCCCCATGTCCACTTCGAGGTCCGGGTGAACGGCCAAGCGGTCGACCCACTCGGTTATTTGTAGTGTCGTCTCCGCGTTAATCGGTAGGCCGCAATGTGCGGCTTTAGAACACGCGTTTACCTCGCTATTGGGGTTTTTATGGTCCGGCCGATGCGACACGATTGATCTACCGTGACTGCGCGTAACTGGCGCGCCGCGAGAGTCGGGGAGTCTCCCGTGGCGGGCAGGACATCGAGAACCCCAGAGAGCTTCATCGTCGGCGTGGGTGCGTCTGGCGGTCTGCTTGCCGGCGCGGCGATCGTCTTCGTCACCCTGATCGGGATCGTCTCCTTCAACGTCTGGCCCTCGTCCCCGGGCCTCACCCCCAACGGCAGCTTCGTTGAGTTGAACCCGGGATCGCCCTCATCCGGCGGCGGGGGCGGCGGCGCACCGCTGAGCGCGGCCTCCGGTCAGCTCGCGTCGGTCTCGGTGCCCGTCGGAGGAGCGAGCGGTGGCTCCGCCGGCGGTGGCGGTGGAGGCGGCGGCGCCTCCAACAACGGCGGAGCCGGTGGGCACCTGGGCTCCGGCGGTCCGGCACCACCCTCCGGGAACACGCCGGCCAGTCCTCCGAGCTCCGGCGGTGGCGACACCGGGTCGGGCGGTGGCGACACCGGGTCGGGCGGCGGCGGGCCCCAGCCCGGTACCGGTGAGCCGATTCCGGGCGACGACGGAAACAAGGCACCGAACGGCCGCGACGACGAGCGCACCGACAAGCCCCAGCTCCCGAGCCTTCCCATCGGCGAAGGCGACGGCGACAACGGCCAGGGCGACAACGACAACGGCCAGGGCGACAACGACAACGGCCAGGGCGACAACGACAACGGCCAGGGCGAGAACGACAACGGCCAGGGCGACAACGACGACGGCGACAGTGGACACGGGCAACACCAATCGGACCGCCCGAGCGTCCCAGCCGGGCCGGATGCCCCGTCGAGTGGATCGGACGACGATTCCGATCACTCCTCCGATGACGGCAACTGCCGCGGCAGAGGCCGCTCCCACCACTAGGGACCCGGCTAGGCGTTCGAGTCTCGGGCGGCTAGAGCCCGCTCGAGCCAGCGCAGCGCCTCGCCCTGAAGCTCGGGGTCGTGCTGCACGGTTGTGTGGGCACCGCCGGGCACGATGACCAGCCTGCGCGGATCGCCGGCCCGCTCATAGAGCTCCTCCGAGTGATCGCTGGGGATCTGCGTGTCGCCCTCGGCGTGCAACAGCAACAAGGGACGCGGGGCGATCCGCTCCACTGCCTCGCCGATGTCCTGGGCCAGCAGCCAGGCCTCGAGGCCGACGGGATCGCCGACGCGCATCTCGAGGTCGCCGCGGCGCAGCCCGGCCGCCAGGTGCTCCTGGCTCGCCGCGCAGATCGCGATCACACCCGCGATCTCGTTGGATTCGGACGCTGCGCCGATGGCGAGAAACCCGCCCAGGCTCGAGCCGCGAACCACCACCCGGCGCGGGTCGACGTCCTCCTGAGATCGGAGTAGGCGCGCCATCGCGATCACGTCCTCGACGGCGGTGCCCGACATCGGCGGATCGGAATCGCCGTGGCCGGGCAGGTCGAACGTGAGCGCCGCCCAGCCGCTGGCCGTGGCGAGCCGCGCGAAGTCGGCGTGGTTCTCCTTCCGGGAGCCGGCCCCGTGCACGATCGCCACCGCGGGCCAGGGCGGTGGGTCCTGCGGCAGCCAGAGGGCGTAGGCCAGCCCAGCCTGGCGGTCCTCGCGGTCGGGGCGCCGCGTGAGAGAGCGCTCCATTGCGGGGATTCTGGCCCAACTCGTTCAGAATCCCTGCCCCATGGCAACCAGGGCAGACAGCTCGCGACCGGTCGCGACGGACCCGATCGCCGCTTCGCCGGTCTATCCGGCGGGCTCGCGCGTGAACGAACGCGGCCGTCTCGAGATCGGGGGGTGTGACGTGGTCGAGCTGGCCGAGGAGTTTGGGACCCCGGCCTACGTCTACGCCGAGGACGACATGCGGCGCAGGGCGCGGGAGTACGTGAGCGCCTTCGATCAGCGCACGGACAGCTACGAGGTGATCTACGCGAGCAAGGCGTTCCCGACCAGCGCCGCCTACCGGCTGATGCGCGAGGAGGGCCTCTCGGTGGACGTCGCCTCGGGCGGAGAGCTGCACATGGCGCTCGCCGCGGGCTTCGACCCCGCTCGCATCCACCTGCACGGCAACAACAAGACCGAGGCCGAGCTGCGCTACGCGTTCGACGCCGGCGTCGCCCATCTGATCCTCGATTCCTTCGACGAGATCGAGCTGGCCGATCGGCTGCTCGACCGCTCCCAGAGGGTGCTCATTCGGGTTACACCCGGGATCAAGCCCTCCACCCACGACTACGTCCAGACCGGGCAGCTCGATTCCAAGTTCGGGTTCGGACTCGCCGACCAGCTCGCGGAGCGGGCGGTGGACAGGGTGCGCGAGTCCGACCACCTCGAGCTGGTTGGGCTCCACGCGCACATCGGCTCCCAGATCTTCGAGCTCGAGCCCTACGTGAAGGCGATCGAGGTGATCGCGGACTTCTGCGACACGGTGGACCTCCGGCCGGAGCTGCTCAACGTCGGCGGAGGGCTCGGCATCGCGTACCTCGACTCCGACGAGCCGCCGGAGATCGACGACTACGTCGCCGTCAAGGTCGAGGGGGTGCAACGGGTCTTTGATCCTGCCCCGAGGATCCTGGTCGAGCCGGGACGCTCCCTCGTCGGCAACGCGGGGATCACTGCCTATCGGGTCGGGACCGTGAAGGAGATCCCCGGCGTGCGCACCTACGTCGCGGTCGACGGCGGCATGTCGGACAACCTGCGGCCGATGCTCTACGGCGCCCACTACGAGGCCGTGATCGCGGATCGCGCCGGGGAGACGCCCGAGACGCCGGCCACGATCGCCGGGATGCACTGCGAGTCGGGCGACGTTCTGGTGCGGGACGCAGAGCTCGCCGCACCTCGGGTGGGCGACGTGTTGGTCACGCCGGCAACGGGCGCTTACGGCTACGCGATGGCGAGCAACTACAACGGCGTGCCGCGGCCGCCGGTGATCTTCTGCCGTGACGGTGACGCCAGGGTCGTGGTCCGGCGCGAGACCTGGGACGACCTGCTCAGCAGGGACGAGTGATGGCGGAGAGCGCGAAGGTCGGAATCCTCGGGAAGGGGACGGTGGGCGGCGCGTTCCGGACGCTGCTCGAGGAGCGGGCCGACATGGTCGAGGAGGTATCGGGCCACCGACCCGAGGTGACCGGGGTTCTGAGCTCGAAGGACGGCGACTTCGACGAGATCCTGGCAGCCAGCGACATCGTCGTGGAGCTGATCGGCGGCACCGATCCGGCGCTCGAATACGTCACCCGCGCCCTGCGCGAAGGCAAGCACGTGGTGACGGCCAACAAGCAGCTGGTGGCGCAGCACGGGGAGGAACTGGTGGCCGCGGCGCGAGAGGGGGGTGCCCAGCTCCGCTTCGAGGCGGCGGTGGCCGGGGCCATCCCGGTGATCCGCGTGGTGCAGGAGAGCCTCGGCGCGATCCCGATCGAGAAGGTCTTCGGGATCGTCAACGGCACGACCAACTACATCCTCACCGAGATGGCCAGGGGCGGCCTCTCCTACGAGGAGGCGCTGAAGCAGGCGCAGGACCTCGGCTACGCCGAGGCGGACCCGACGGACGACGTCGGCGGTGCCGACGCCGCGGCCAAGATGGCGATCCTGGCGAGGCTCGCGTTCGGGGCGCCGGTGGCTCTCGACGACGTTCCGTTCGAAGGCATCGAGGCGATCAAGCCGGATGACCTCGCCTACGCTAAGGAGCTCGGGCTCTCGCTGAAACTGCTCGGCGTCGCGGAGCGGATCCGCGACGGAGAGATCAGTGTCCGCGTCTTCCCGTGCTTCCTCTATCCGGGACACCCGCTCTCGCCGATCGAGGGCCCGTTCAACGCTGTGATGGTCGAGTCCCCCGCGATCACCGAGATCACCATGTCGGGGCCGGGCGCCGGCGGTCCCGAGACCGCCTCCGCCGTGCTCGGCGACGTCGTCTCGGTGATCGCCGGAGGCTCGCCGCTCTTCGAGGAGAACGCGGAGCTCGAGATCGCCGAGGACGTGGAGATGGCCTTCTACCTCCACCTCGAGGTCGACGACCGTCCGGGCGTGCTCGCTCAGGTGGCTGAGGTCCTGGGCGACAACGAGGTCTCAGTGCGCAGCGTGGTCCAGCGGGGGCTGGGAGGCGAGGCGCAGCTGATCATGGTCATGCACCCGGTCTCCGAGCAGCGCTTCGGCGCCGCCCTCGAGAGGATCGCGAAGCTCGACTTCCTGCGCTCCCCGCCCCGCTCGATCAGGGTGATCGAGGAGGAGTTCGGGTAGTGATGGCCATCTGATGCCCGCTCCGCTGATCGAGCGCTATCGCGATCGCCTCCCGCTCGAGGAGGGTGACCCGGTGGTGACGCTCAACGAGGGCTCGACCCCGCTGATCCACTCGCCACGGCTTTCGGAGCGCGTCGGAGCGGAGGTCCACCTCAAGTTCGAGGGCGCAAATCCGACGGGCAGCTTCAAGGACCGGGGGATGACGGTCGCGGTCTCGCGCGCCAAGGGGGCCGGGGCTGAGGCGATCATCTGCGCCTCGACCGGCAACACTGCCGCGAGCTGCGCCGCCTACGCGGCGCGGGCCGGGATGCGCGGGGCGGTGATCGTCCCGGAGGGCAAGATCGCAATCGGCAAGCTCGCCCAGGCCCTGATGCACGGCGCCCGCGTGATCGCCCTGGAGGGAAACTTCGATCAGGCGCTCGAGATCGTCCGCGAGATCGCGAAGAGGCACCCCGTCGAGCTCGTCAACTCGGTCAACCCCTACCGGATCGAGGGCCAGAAGACTGCCGCCTTCGAGACCTGCGACGAGCTCGGAGAGGCGCCCGCCGCGCTTGCGATTCCGGTCGGGAATGCCGGCAACGTGACCTCGTGGTGGGCGGGCTTCCAGGAATACGGGGCGTCGCCGATCCTCTACGGCTTCCAGGCCGCCGGCGCCGCTCCGCTGGTCGAGGGTCACCCGATAGAGAGGCCCGAGACCGTCGCTTCCGCGATCCGGATCGGCAACCCGGCCCGCTGGGAGGAGGCGATGAACGCCTTCACGGCCTCACGCGGGCGGGTCGCCGCGGTCACCGACGAGCAGATTCTCGAGGCCTACCACTGGGTCGCCTCCAGCGAGGGCGTCTTCTGCGAGCCCGCTTCAGCGGCTTCAGTCGCGGGGCTGCTCGCGTACGGGCTCCCGGTCGCCGATGGGATGGAGAAACCCGAGAGCGTCGTCTGCGTCCTCACCGGCCACGGCCTCAAGGACCCCGATAGCGCGATCGGCAAGGCGCCGGCGGTCACCGGCTGCAAGGCGGAGCTCTCGGCCGTGGAGAAGGCCGTCTTCGACTAGGCGCCCGCGGGCTGGCTGAGCCCGGTTGTGCTTCTTCACATCGCGGAGCTCGAGAGACTCGCCAAGCTCCGGGACTCCGGCGCGCTCACCGACGCGGAGTGCGAGCAGCAGAAGGCGAAGATCCTCGGCAGCTAGCCTGGATCGCGTGGCCCCCGTGCCGCGCGTCGAGTTCCTCTGGTGGCGTGAGTGCCCCTCTTGGGAGCGCGCGCTCGGGATGCTGCGCGAGGCGATGTCGACCGCGGGGCTCGACCCGCAGGCGATCGAGATGCGGGAGGTGGACACGGAGGACGGCGCACGCAGGGAACGGTTTATCGGCTCGCCGACGATCCGCATCGACGGGTCGGACATTGATCCGCCGCCGGATTGTGAGCCGGTGGGTCTGGCTTGCCGTGTCTATCGGCGCCGCGATGGGCGGGTCTCCCCTCTGCCCGATCCCGACGACCTGCGGGCCGCCGTCGCGGCCGCGGCCCTCCCTGAGGGATAGGCTGGGCCGATGCCGATCGAGCTAGGGGAAAGAGCGCCGGACTTGGAGCTCCCCGGCACCGACGGGGAGCGCCATGCCCTCGCCTCTGGGGACGCGCGGGCGACCGTCGTCTACTGGACCTGCAACCACTGCCCCTACGCGCTCGCCTGGCACGGCCGCCTCCTCGACGTCGCCCGCGACTTCGCCGACCGCGGCGTCAGGGTCCTGGCGATCAACTCCAATGACGCCGAGAGCCATCCGCGCGATTCCTTCGAGGCGATGTCGGAGCGCGTCGAGCAGGAAGGGGGTTGGTCTCATCCCTACCTGCACGACGAGACGCAGGAGGTCGCGCACGCCTGGGGCGCCGAGCGCACGCCGCACGTCTATGTCCTCGATTCGGACCTGCGCCTGCGATACCGGGGGGCGCCGGACGCGGACTACGACGACCCCTCGCTGGCGGCCGGTTGGCTTCGCGGAGCCCTCGACGCGGTGCTCGACGGCGCCGCGCCAGACCCGGCCGAGACGGACGCCGTGGGCTGCACGATCAAGTGGAAGTGAGCCGGTGACCGCCAGGCGCCGGCTGGTCAAGGTGCCGGCCTCATCGGCCAACCTGGGGCCGGGCTACGACGTGCTGGCGGCCGCGCTCGCCATGCACCTCGAGCTTGAGGTGGAGGAGTTGGGGTCGTTCTCGGTGGAGGCGGACGGCCTGGCCGTCCCCCTCGACCGCTCGAACCTCTGCGTTCGGGCCTTCGAAACGCTGCGACCCGCCGACGGAATCGTCTTCCGGATCCGAAGCCAGATCCCACTGGCCGCGGGGCTGGGTTCGAGCGCGGCCGCGATCGTCGCCGGCCTGTTGGCCGCGGACCATCTCTATGAGCTCGCCCAGGACCCGGAGGACGTCCTGATCAAGGCGGCCGACCTCGAAGGGCATCCCGACAACGTCGCGGCGGCGCTCTACGGCGGTTTCGTGGTGTGCTCGGAGGATGACGGTGCGGTCACCGCGACACGGCTCGATCCGCCCGAGGGGGTGGAGGCGGTGATCGTGGTTCCGGAGGAACAGGTACCCACAGAGGAGGCTCGCAAGGCGATCCCCGAGCAGGTCCCGGTCGCCGATGCCGTCGCGAACATCTCGGCCGCGACTGAGCTGGTGCTGGGCATCCAGCGCTCGGACCTGACCCTGATCGGGCGCGGGCTCGCCGACCACCTGCACCAGCCCTACCGCGCGCACCTCTATCCGCGCTCGATCGAGATCGTCCGGGAGGCTCCGCGGATGGGTGCGATCGGCGCGACGATCTCGGGCGCCGGCCCGACCGTGCTCGTCTGGACCTTCTGGCAGAGCACCGGCGAGGTCATGAAGAAGCTCAGCGAGCGGGTCGCTGACTGGGCGGAGGTTCGCCGGGTACCGTTCTCGCCGATGGGGGCCGACGTTCCTGAGCTGTGAGCTCCAAAACCGACAGTTCGCTCTCGCTCTGGTCCGAGGAATCGTTCCTCTCGATCGCGTCGAAGGGCTCGGCGCTCTCGATCGGCTCGGTCGGCTCGTTCGCTTCCATTGGTTCGATCGGCTCCGCCGGCTCGGCGTTCTCGGTCGCCTCGGCCGGCTCCTTGAACTCGGTCATGTCCTTGGCGTCGGCGGGGTCAGTGCTCTCCGCGCAGGCTCGGGACTCGATCATGGGCGACCCGGATCGCTCCGACGCGGCTCTGCTCTCGGTGGGCATCCTGGCCCTGTGCGGCGCGGCGATCGCCGCCTGGGCCATCTACCGTCGATAGGCGGTCAGTCGAGTAGGCCGACCTGGCGGAGGATGGAGAGCGAGTCGGAGTAGACGTCCTTGCGCTTGATCAGCCCTTCCTCGAAGGGGATCACGTCGACCCCTCGCCACTCGATCCGCTCCCCGCTCGGCTCGGCGACGAGGTCGCCCCGGCGCATCGTGTTCGAGTGAGTGGCACTCGCCGTCCACTCCTGCGTGACCACGCCATCGCGGACGTAGAGGCGACGCGTCTCGAAGTGGAGGTCGGGCCAGGTTTCGAAGATCGCGCCGATGTGCTCGCGAACGTCTTCGCCCTCCGCGGACTCGCCCGCCGTGTGGTTCTCGAAGACCATGTCCGAGGCGTGCATCGACATGATCCCGTCGAGATCGTGGTCGTTCCACGCCTGGTTGTAACGCCCGATGCTTTCCTCGAGACTCTGCGCCGAGTCCTCTCCCACGGGCGAAGAGGATATGTTCGAAACCCCCGGCGAGACAAGGGGAACGCGAGCGAGGAGGAGAGATGGCCGAGGGCTACACGATCAAGAGCGTCGATGAGTTCGAGGAGATGGAGGGGAGCGGGAGCGCGACCTGGCGCCTCGCCCGCAAGGCGCTGGGGGCTGAGTCGTTCGGCTTCAACGTCGTCGACATCGCGCCGGGTGGGCAGATCCCCGCACACGATCACACGGGGGACAACCAGGAGGAGGTCTTCATCATCCTCGACGGCCAGGCGACGATCGTCACCGACGAGACGGAGCACGACGCTCCTGCCGGCACCTACTGTCGCTACGCCCCCGAGGTGACCCGCACGATCCGCAACGACTCCAACACGAACGTCCGCGCGCTGCTGATCGGGGTCCCGGTCGACAGCGGCTACCAGGGGATGCCCTGGGGCTAGTGATCGCCTAACCCGGTTTAAAGCCGACGCCGTCTTCGCGATCCCGCCGGGCGCGAGGCCGGGCGGGTTCGTGGGGGAGGGGCTGTTCGCCTGGGCCCGAGCTGGGAGCATCCTGGTCGCCGCTCAGCTCGAGAGCCACCCACCGCCCGGGAGGAATGACCCGCAGCCCCTCCGCCAGCTCGGCGGCGCGCTCCGGTCCGAGGTCGGCCACCCGGGCCGCCCCGGGCTCGGCGAGGCTCTGGCCGGGAAGCCTCCGAGGGTGAATCGGAAGCTGCTCGGCATCTATCTGAATGACCACCTGGCGGGGTCCGTGGTGGGCAGCCGGCTGGCAAAGCGGATCGCGCGCCAGAACGAGGGGAACGACTACGGGACCGGGATCGCACGCATCGCCAGGGAGATCGAGGAGGACAAGGCGACCCTGCACCAGCTGATGGAACGCCTGGGAATCGGCGAGCAACGGGCCAGGCTCGCGATGGCCTGGGTCGCCGAGAAGGCCATGCGCCTGAAGCCGAACGGGAACCTGTTCCGCTACTCGCCGCTCAGCCGGGTCCTGGAGCTGGAGACGCTGACCATGGGAATCACCGGCAAGCTCGAGCTCTGGCGCTCCATGGACGCCGTCGAGAACGGCAACGCGATCCCCGGCTTCGACTTCACCCAGCTCGCTCGACGAGCCGAGGCTCAGCGTGACCTGGTCGAGGAACTCAGGGTGCGTGCCGCAGAAGAAGCGCTCAGCGGGAGCGACTCCCAGCGGTAGATCAGAGTCCGGGCGGCGCGGGACCCTAGCCGCGCTCGCCGTCGGAACGGCTCAGGAGAACTCGTCGAGCGAGCGCTTCTGGCAGCGCAGCTCGTGGTCCCGCTGCTTCGCGGGGACTCCGGACTCGCCGGTGACGGCCTCGTTGTGCCTGACGTCGACTATCGCCCGGAAACGCTCGGTCTCCGAGCCGTCGCTCGACTGTTCCCCGGCTGCCTGCTCCCCCTGTTCTGACTTCTTCTGCTCAATCATGCTTCTCCGTCGATCCCCAGTTCGTTGCTCCCCTTGGTTAAGTTGTAGCACTCTGTGAGCGTTCGCTAAGACACTAGGTAGAACCGCCCGGCAGGCTGAAAGTAGCGCTGCACGAGCCCGGAACAGCCGGGGCGCCCTTCGCAGATTGCGAACAAAGTGTCCGGACGGCAGGTGCGGGTCGCGACGGTGCCGGCTGGAGCGCCACCTATAATTCCGCGCCCGTCGGTCTACCCCCGTCGCGCGCCCGCTCGAAGAAGGCGCGGAATCGGAGGCAAATTGAAGAACTCCCCCCAAGAGCGTGTGCGCTTCTCCCCGGAGCGCGCCTACCGCCCGCTAGTCGCTCCGCCGAGCGTGGAGGACAAGGACGCGTGTGCCCTCTACGCGTCCGTGCGGCGCGATGCGACGCCGAGCCACGAGCCGATCACGCTCGCCCTGGAGTCGCTGCAGAAGATGCTCCACCGCGCCGGCAACGTCGACGGTGAGGGTGACGGCTGCGGTCTGCTGGTGGACATCCCGACCAGGATCTGGGCCGAGGAGGTCCGGCAGGGTGGGCACAACCCGTCGCTCGCGCTCGACGGCGCCTTCGCGGTCGCACAAGTCTTCGTCGAGCGCTCGCACGACCTGGAGAAGATCCGCCACGACGCCCGCGAGCTCCTGGGCGCGGCGGGCTTCCGCATCCTCGCCGAGCGCGTCGGGGCCGTCGATTCGGCCGCCCTCGGCGCGACGGCCCGCGAGGAGGAGCCGCAGTTCTGGCAGTTCGCGGGCCTCGTGCCCGACCCGTCGGGGGCCGACCGCACCGTCTTCAACCTGAAGATCGCCCTCGAGGAGAAGCTGGGCGTCCACGTCGCCTCCTTCTCGGGAAGGACGGCCGTCTACAAGGTGATGGGCAACCCGAAGACGCTCGGGTCCTACTACGCCGACCTCTCCGACGGGCGCATGGAGACGATCGGTGCCTTCGGCCACAACCGCTACTCGACCAACACCTGGCCTTCGTTCACGCGGGTGCAGCCCTTCGGGGTGCTCGGCCACAACGGCGAGATCAACACGATCGAGCAGCTCCGCCAGGAGGCGCGCATGCTCGGCGTACCGATCGGGGAGGGCAACTCCGACTCCCAGGATTTGGACCGGGTGATCGAGAGCCTGGTCCGCCGCAACGGCCTCTCCCTGGCAGAGGCGATGGAGATGGTGGTGCCGCCGATCGTCGACGAGATCGCAGTGCTCCCCGAGGAGCTCCACTCCTTCTACATGTACTTGCGCCAGTCGATGGGGCCGTTAGCCCAGGGCCCGGTCGCGCTCATCGCCCGTCACATGGACGAGTGCGTCTTCTCGGCCGACGCGATGGGTCTCCGTCCACTCTGGAAGCTCGAGACCCCTCAGGACTTCGTCTTCAGCTCCGAGCCCGGTGTCGTCTCGGTCGATCAGATGATCTCCGAGCCGCAGCCGATGGCCCCGGGCCAGAAGTACATGGTCCTGATCGACCGGGACCGCAAGCGCTCGACGCTTCACCCGCACGCCGAGATGCTGGTCGAGGTCCGCAAGCGCTGGCTGAAGCGGACCGCCTCGGATCAGGTCGCGCCCTACGACCGGGCGCTCCGGACCGGAGGCCCCCTCGAGGGGCCGGAGATCCCCGGCTATACCGATGCCGGGCCCGAGGAGCCGGTCAAGGTCGAGGACCGTGTGCTCGCCGGCTTCGGCTGGCAGCGCGACGACGTCAAGCTCGTCCAGCAGATGGCGGACAACGGCGCCGAGCCGATCGGATCACTGGGCTACGACGGTCCGCTCGCCGCCCTCTCACCGGAGCGCCAGAACCTGGCCGACTACTTCAAGGAGACGGTCGCGGTGGTCACCAACCCGGCGATCGATCGCGAGCGCGAGATCGAGCACTTCTCCACCCGCGCAGTCTTCGGCCGCCGCCCGGCGCTCGGGGATCCCTCGGCCGACACGCAGACGATCGAGACCGACTTTCCGGTGATCCTTGGCGGTCACCACGATCTCGCACCGCTCCCGCACAGCGCCTACCGCCGGATCGCGAACGACCAGGGCACGTTCGTGCTCGAGGACCTCTGGGAGGTCTTCGGCAACCGGGCCAAGGCGATCGATATTGCGCTGCTCGAGTCCGAGACCACCCAGGGCGCGATCGAGAGGATGCGCCAGGAGGCCGTGAAGGCCGTCACCGACGGCGCCGAGCTCGTCGTGCTCACGGACCGGACGGTCTACGACGGCGAGCGGCGTTACATCGATCCGCACCTGTCCGTCTCGGCGATCGACCAGGCCCTGAAGCAGTTCCAGGTCGCGCCGGGCGAGGAGAACCTCCGACGCCGCTGCTCGATCGTCCTGCGCTCGGCCGCGATACGCAACGTCCACGACGTGATGCTCGCGCTGGGCCTCGGCGCCAACGGCGTCTGCCCCTACGTGATGGTCGAGGTGATCTGCGTCGACGACTACGAGAACGACGTCGCCAACCTCTGCTCGGCGCTCCGCAAGGGGATCGAGAAGGTGATCTCGACCATCGGGATCCACGAGGTTCGGGGCTACGCCCGCCAGTTCTCCTCGATCGGCGTCAAGCCGGAGCTCGCCGAGGTCTTCCATACCGAGGCCTTCGCAGCCTCGGACACGGGCGGTAACGGCTTCGCCCAGCTCGATGCCGACACCAACCAGCGCCAGAGGATCCTCACCGGCGACGAGGTGTCGAAGCCCGCGAAGACCTTTCGTTTCTACCCCAAGGTCTACAAGGCGGCGATCGCGACGGCGAACGGCACCGCGGGGTTCGACGAGTACTCGCAGAAGGTCCGCGAGCTCGAGGCCGAGAGCCCGATCTCGATGCGGCACGTCATGGGACTGCGCAAGGAGCCCGACCGGACGCCGGTCGATCCCTCGGAGGTCGACGCGAGCGTCGGCCACCACGACTACCCGGTGGTGATCAGCTCGATGAGCTTCGGCTCCCAGTCCGAGCCGGCCTTCCGCGCCTACGCAGAGGCCGCCAAGGCGATCAACATCCTCTGCATCAACGGGGAGGGCGGCGAGATCCAGGACATGTACGGCCGCTATCGCAAGTGGCGCGGGCAGCAGGTCGCCTCGGGTCGCTTCGGCGTCTCGGCCGAGATGCTCAACTCCTCCTACGTCGCCGAGATCAAGATCGGCCAGGGCGCGAAGCCCGGCGAGGGCGGCCACTTGCCCGGCAAGAAGGTCTCCGAGAAGGTCGCCTCCGCACGGAACGCCACGCCCGGCACCGACCTGATCTCACCCTCCAACAACCACGACCTCTACTCGATCGAGGACCTCGCGGAGCTGATCGACGAGCTCAAGACGGTCAACCCCGATCTGCGCGTCTCGGTCAAGGTCCCTGTCGTCCCCAACATCGGCACAATCGGGCTCGGGATCGCCAAGGCGGGCGCTGACATCATCACCCTGAGCGGGTTCGAGGGCGGGACCGGCGCCGCCCGCCAGCACGCGCTCCGCCACGTCGGTCTGCCCTCCGACATCGGCACTCGCGCCGTGCACCGCGCGCTCATGGAGGCCGGCATCCGCAACCGGGTCGAGATCTGGGCCGACGGCGGCTACCGCCACGCCCACGACATCGTCAAGCTCCACTGCATGGGGGCCAACCGGGTCGCGTTCGGCACCCTGGCGATGGTCTCCCTGGGCTGCACGATCTGCCGCGGCTGCCAGCTCGATACCTGCCACGTGGGCATCGCGACGCAGATCGAGACCGTCGAGCAGGCACAGGAGCACGGCCTGAAGAAGTTCACCCCACCGGGTGCGGATGCCGCGGAGAGCTGCGCCCGCTTCTTCCAGGCGATGGGCGAGGAGGTCAAGGAGGTCGTCGGCTCGCTCGGCTACGACCGCGCCCAGGACCTCGTCGGCCGCTACGACCTGCTCGAGCAGATCTCGCACCAGGAGAAGATCGACCTGGCGCCCCTGATCACGCCGCTCGAGGAGTTCCTCGACCTCGAGCCGATCGACCTTCCGGTCGAGGAGGAGGCGCTGGTCGAGGCACGCGCCGAGGCCGGCCTGGTCCGTGCCAAGCCGCTTCGGATGGAGCCGAAGCAGGCGTCGGCGCAGATCGCCGAGGTCGCGGAGCGGGTCTTCGACGGCTCCTGCGTGAGCGTCGAGTTCCCCCGCCGGACCGACGCCCACGACCGCGTTCTCGGCGCCGAACTGTCCGGCGCCATCGCCCGCGCGCGGATCTATGACGGGGCGCCCGAGGGAACCGAGAACGACGAGCTGGCCGAGCTGGTGTTCAACGGTGGCTCGGTCGCGGGTCAGGGCTTCGGCGCCTTCAATGAGTGGGGTGTGACGTGCCGGGTCGAGGGCGGCGCCCAGGACGGCGTCGGCAAGACGATGCTGGGCGGGACCGTCTCGATCATGAAGGGCAAGAACACGGACGGCAGGCGAGTCAACGGATCGGTCGGCAAGTCCTTCGCCTACGGCGCACAGCGCGGCCGGCTCTTCGTACAGGGCTCGGCCGACTCGCGCTTCTGCATCCGCCTCTCCGGCGCCGATGTGGTGCTCGCCGGCGAGCCCGAGCAGCCCGTCGACGACTCGCAGGGCTGCATCGTCGATCGTGCCAACGCCAAGGGCTTCGCCTTCGAGTACATGACCTCCGGTCGTGCCGTCGTCCTCGGCGACATCGGTCCCTGGGCCTGCGCCGGGATGACCGGCGGTCGCGTCTACGTGCGTGTCAACGACAAGCTCAACCTGACCCGGGAGGCGATCCAGCGCCGCCTCGGGGAGGGCGCCAAGGTGAAGCTCGAGGAGCTCGACGCCGAGGGCCAGCTCGACCTCGAGGACCTGCTCGGCCACTACGCCAATGAGCTGCGCGCCACCGATCAGGCGAGTGAGGCGGACCGCGTCACCGGCCTGGTCAGCGACGCCAAGGCGAACTTCCTGATGATCATCCCGGAGAAGGTTCAGGCGGATCCGTCGATCTCGACGGAGTAGCCGCACTGCGTCCACTTCAGGATCCGCGGGCGAGCCACGGGCCGACCGACCTGCGAAGCTTGATCCAGGGCCGGGGAGATGACGCCAAATCGAGCCAATCGCGAGCAGAGGGCCCCGGTGGCCGAGGACGTGGTCATTCGGGTCGAGGACGTCCAGCGGATCACTGAGTCCGCCCTTGCCTACCTCGATCTGAACGACCTCCTCAAGGAGCTCCTCGACCGGGTCACGGACATCCTCGCCGCGGACACCGCGGCCGTTCTCCTGCTCGAGGAGGGCGGCAGGACGCTGGCGGCGCGCGCCGCGAAGGGACTCGAGGAG
>DATDJZ010000200.1:0-39522 GCA_036520315.1 Solirubrobacterales bacterium
CGTCCCTCTGTTTGGTGGCCGCGATCAGGGCGTCGACGTTCGAGAAGAACCGCTGGTCGTCCAGTCGGCCGATCGAGGTGTGCTGAAGGACCCCACCGGGGTAGGCGTAGACGAAGGTCGGGCAGCCTCCCACGCGGTACAGATTGGAGAGGGCCCCGTCGCGGTCGAGCCCGATCGGGTGGGTCCAGTGGCGCTCCGCGATCAGTTTGCGGACCTCCGAGTCGGAGTCGCGCACGTCGACCGCCAGAAAGTTCACCCTCGGTGCATAACGCCTGTAGGCGCGCTCGAAGACGTCCTCCTGGTCCTCGCAGTCCCCGCCGCGGGTGAACCAGAACGAGAGGACCAGGGGCTTGTCGAAAAAGTCACAGACCCGGATCGCGCCGGGAACGTCCACCCTGCAGGCTGGGGTCCGAGTGTCCCCCGACGGGCACGGGATCCGGGACGCGTCGCAGTCGTCCTGGGCGATGTTCGCGTCGCCCCCCGCCCCCGTGCGCGCGTCCGGCACGGCGAACTGTGCGAGTGGGAGATCGCCCTCGTTGTGAGCACCGAGGACCCCCTTGTTGTTCGTCGAGATCAGGTTGACGCCCGCCACCGCGATCAGTGCGACGAACACCAGGCCGACGATCAGCGAATAAATGCGCGGGCGATTCACGGAGCGGGTTCGCCGGCGGCCAGCGGCGCCCCACGCGTCCGCCAGGGAAGCCGGAAGCCCTCCTCGGACCAGACCACCGCCGCGGGGAGCACCAACATCACGCCCGCCAGCGCGACCAGGAGGTCGACGACGGTTACCAGTCCGAAGTCGCGCAGGACCGGCGCCACCGAGATCAGCCCGATGTCATCGAGCAGCGGCAGGCCCGCGATGGCGAGCACGGCGAAGCCCGCAATCGCCGTGACGCCCGAGGCAAGCACGGCGGCGCCGGTGCGCATGTACGTGCGCCTGAGCGACTCGCCGACGGAGAGACCCGCGCGGCGTTCGCCCGCGTAACGGGCCGAGAGGATCACGCTGAACTCGGTGGCGATCGCGATCACCAGCGCCCCGAGCGTCGCCGACATCGGGTTGAGGGCAACGCCGAGCGCGGCGACAACCAGCCCGGACCAGCCGGTTGCGAGCACGACAGGGATCAGCGGAGCGAGCGCGCGCCTCGTCGACCTATAGATCGCGGCCAGGACGATTGCGACCGCGACGAGGCCCGCCAGCGGCAACCACCAGCGGCTGTGCGAGAGGTCCGTGTTCGCCTCGGCCGCGAGCACCGGTAGTCCGGCCAGCTCGACCGTCGTGCCCTCCGGGGGGGACGGTCCTCCCGGCGGATCGATCTGGGCGCGGATGTCGTCGATCAGGTCCTGCTGATCCGAGAGCGGTTGTGCCCGGATGCCGAAGGCGACGTCGGCGGTGTCGCCGATCGGCGTCCCACCGGTCGGGCTGCACTCACCCTGATGGCTGATCACGATCTGCGAGATGAAGCAGGGCAGCGCCTGAACGAGCGCGTGCACGTCCCCGACGCTCCGGCTTGGCTGCGAGCCAGAGGCGGTTGCGCTCGAGGGCGCGGCTCCACCGAAGAAGTCGGTCAGCGAGAGGGCGGGGCAGATCTGGGCGTCGGCGCAGCTTGGATTGGAGCCGGAGAAGCCGTGCCGCGCCAGCACCCGCTGCTGGAAGGCCTCGGCCCAGGAGATCACAGCCGGGTCGGTCGGGTCCTTCGCCCTGATCGTGACGTTGACGTCACCGGAAATCCCGGTCTCCTGCTCGAGTTCGTTGAGGTCGTCGAGGGCCTTCAGGTTCGGTGGCGCGAGGTCGCGGATGTCGGTCTCCACATGCGTACCGGTGCTCGCCACCCAGCCGCAGACGGCCAGCAGCAACCCAGCGGCAAGAACGCGCCGGGGGCTGGCGAGCGCCATCGCGATCGCGGCGACGCCGATCTTCTGCAGGCGCCCGGATGCCCAGGCTGTGCGCGGGGGTGTGGGTGCAGCCGTGCCGGCCCGGGCCGAACCACGCCAGGCCGAGAGCCCGAGCGCCGCCAACCCGCCGGTGAGCGCGACCGCGAACGCCAGGGCGATTCCGATCACCAGCAGGAGCCCGAAGGAGCGCACCAGCGGGCTGGGCGCGAGGGCGAAGACGGCGAACCCGGCGATTGTTGCCAGGCATGCCGCCCCGATCACGGGACCGCCGCCGGCCGCGGCGACCGCCACGGCGCGGCCGGGCGCAGCCCCCTCCACCCTGGCCTCGTTGAAGCGGGCCTGGAATTGGATCGCGTAGTCCACGGCCAGGCCGACCAGCACGGGCAGCATCGCGATCGCGCCGACTGTGAGCGAGCCGCCGAGGAGCGCCACCAGGCCCAGGGTGAGCGCGCCGGCGGCGACCGCCACGCCGAGCGGCAGCAGCCGCAGCGGCCTGGGCAGGATGAGCAGCAGCGTCAATGCCATCACCAGGCCCGCGACCCCGAGCAGCAGCAGCGTCTGGTTGCGGAGCTCCCGCGCGCCGGCATCGACGACGACCGGCGCACCGGTGACGACGTAGCTGCCGTCGCTGAGCTTGAAGCGGGGCTCATCGACCGCCTGCTTGAAGAGGCCGATCGCCGCGTGCCGCTCGGAATCCGTCAGGTCCGGGCGGAGCCGCACGATGATCTGGGCGGCGTTCCGATTGGGGAAGAGGTAGCCGAATCGCTCCTTCGGCGTCCCCGCCGGCTTCGACTCGTCGAAGACGACCCGGCTGACGAAGGTCGGGTCGTCGAGCCGCGGGATCGAGGTGATCCCGTACTGAAGCGCGACCTGGACGAGGCTCTGCTGGAACTGGCCAAGCACCTGCTGGGCCGCGGAGTTGGCGGCCTGCTGCTGCTCCGCCTCCGACGCGCCCCGCTTCGCGGCGGCCTTGCGAGCCTGCTCGGCGACTGCCTGGGCCTGTGCCTGCGCGCCGCCGATCTGCCCCTGGAGCGCCTGCTGGATGCCTGCGACACTGAGATAGAGGAAGGTCGCGGGCCCGAAGACCGAGTGGCTGGGACGCAGTTTCGCGATCTGGTCGCAGACGGGCGGGAGCGGCTGCTTCTGGCTCTTGGGGAGCGACTGAGCCAGCTGGGTGCCGCCCGCGAAGCACTCCTCGAGCTCGAAGAGCGGCTCGAGGTCCTTGGTGAGCACGAGCTTGCGCAGGTCCTCCTTGACGAGGACGATCACCGGCTCATCGCCGAACTTCTCGTGGAAGTCCTGTGTCGCCCTGTACTCGGAGGAGCCCTTGCTGACCAGCGTGTCGGTCCCGGCGTTGGTGTCGAGCTGTGTCGCGGCGAAGATCCCCCCGCCCGTGAGCGCGACGATCGGCAGAATCACGAGCCAGGGCCAGCGCACGGATACGCCCGCGACCCGCTCAAAGAATCTCCCCGCGTTCACCGGGCGGAGGTTAGGGAGGCAATGTGAAGATCGCGCCACTTTCCAGACCGCCCGATCGGTGGTATCACCGGGGGTAAATCTCGGAGTGGAGGTGAGAAATGAAGCTCGAGGTCGGAACCCGCATCAGGGTCGAAGCGGAGTCGACTGAGCGTCCGCATCGGACGGGCGTCGTCAAGGAGGTCGTGGGCGAGACGCCCGCCCCGCGCTACCGCGTCCAGTGGGACGACGGGCACGAGAGCATCTACGCACCCGCGGCCGGCGCCGTGGGCCTCGACAAGCCGGCCGAGAGGTAGGGTCAGGGAGCCGCGAGCTGGTCGATCTTCGCCGCGAGGACGAAGTCGTTACGCGTCAGCCCCGAGGCGGCATGGGTGGTGAGCTCGAACGAGGCGCGACCCCAACCGAGCTCGATGTCGGGATGGTGGCCCTCCGCCTCCGCGATGAGCGCCGCCCGCGCCACGAAGCCGAACGCGCCGCGGAAGTCCGGGAACGAGAACTCACGGCGGAGCGAGAGGTTTCCATCGCGCTCCCAGTCGGGGCACCTCGGAAGACAGGGCCTCGGCCTCGGCCTCTGGCAGCGGCGGCGTACCCGGTGCGCAGGCCTCGCAGTGCGCCCTGGTGAGCTCCGTCACAGCCACAAGGGTCCCACAGCGCCGGCCGGCCGTCAGCGAATCCCCGGGCGCTAGGCGGCTCGCGCCCGAAGCACGCGCCAGCCCTCGCTGGCCAGGGCGACGTGCTCCGGGCCGTCCGGCCCGCGCCGCTGAATCACCAGCCCAACGTTCTAATCCATCGCCAGCGGGCCCTTGACGTCCGCGTTCAGGAACTGGCTGACGAACTCGTTGCGCGAGGCGAAGAGCTCGTCCGAGGGGCCGGACTCGACGATCCGGCCCTTCCACAGCACCGCGATGAAGTCCGCGATCCGGCGCGCGGTACCGAGGTCGTGGCTGATCACCAGGTAGCAGCCGCCGTTCTCCTCGTGAATCTCGCGGATCAGCTCGCAGAGCAGGGCTGTCCGAACCGGGTCGAGCCCCGAGTCGGGCTCGTCGAACATGACGACGGCCGGGTCGAGCACCAGCGCCCGGGCGAACCCGGCGCGCTTGCGCATCCCGCCCGAGAGCTCGTTCGGCATCTTGTACATCGCCTCGGCCAGCCCGACCTCACGGAGGCGACGGGTGACGATCTCATCGATCTCGTCCTCCCCCTTGTCCGTGTGCTGACGCAGCGGGAAGCAGGTGTTGTCGTAGACGTTCATCGAGCCGAACAACGCGCCGTCCTGGAAGAGCAGGCCGAACTTCTTGCGCACCTCGAAGAGCTCGTCGTCGGTCATGTTCGGGATCGACTCGCCGTGGACCAACACATCGCCGGAGTCCGGGTAGAGCAGGCCGACGATGTGCTTGATCAGCACCGACTTGCCGGTGCCCGACGGGCCCAGCACCATCGAGATCATGTTGTCCGGTATTCCTAGGTTGCAGCCGTTGAGGATCCGGGTGCGGCCGAACTGCTTGACGAGGTCGATGATCTCGATCGCGTCCTCGCCGCCGTGGTCGCGCTTGCTCCCGGTGTGCCACTTGTACGGCTCCGGGTCGTCGGAATCGACGCCGGGGATGATGTAGTCCCGCTCGGAGAAGTCCTCCTCGCCATAGCCCTGCGCGGTGAGCGGGTCGCCCTCCTCGACAGCCTCGGCGTCGGCGGTGGCCTCGTCGCCATCGTCCCCGCCCTTGGCGCGCGCCTCGTCCTCGATCTCCTGGGCGCGGGTCCTCTTCCGTTCAGCCAACTGTCACTCCTCCTTGCAGGTTTCCTGACCTGAGTTTAGGCAGGCGCGATCGCAAGTAGCACCGGTCGCCGCCTCAGCCTCCGATGGGCGCCCTCGGGTTCGCGCCCCAGAAGACCAGCGTTCCCATCATCCCAATGAGGTGGACGAGCACGATGTTGAGCACCATCGACTTCGCGGTCGCCGTCCCCACTCCGACCGGTCCGCCCGAGGCGGTGTAGCCGTAGTAGCAGCCGACTAGCACGATGGCCGTGGCCATCACCATGCCCTTTATCAAGCTGAATAAGAGGTCGGGCGGGTTCTGGAACATCCAGAAGATCAGGAAGTAGCCGCCCGATGAGACGTCCCCGATCTGCTCGACGACCGCGAGCCAGCTCGCGAAGAAGCCGATCCCGACGGCGGCCAGGTACATGAAGGGGAACGCGATCCAGGCGGCGAGCAGGCGGGTCGCCGCCAGGAAGGTCACCGGCGGCACGCCCATCACCTCGAGCGCGTCGATCTCGTCGGAGATCCGCATCGCGCCGAGCTCGGCGACGATGCCGGTGCCGACCTTGGCGGCCAGCATGTAGCCGAAGGCGTAGGGGATCACCTCGCGGAGGTCGCACCAGGCGGCGAACACCCCGGCGTAGGCGGGCGCTCCCACCGAGCGATTGAAGTAGGCGCCCTCGATCCCGCACTGCAGGCCGAGGATGAAGACCAGACCCCAGATCACGATCGTCGATCCGAGGATCAGGATGCCGGTCTGGCGCAGGGCCTCGCCGAAGAACTGGAAGACGCGGCCCGTGTAGACCAGGCCCGCAACGCGGGCGCAGAAGCCGAAGATCTCGCCGATCGAGTTGAGCCAGCCCCGCGGAACCGCCAACCAGCCTGCGCCCATTACTTGATCACCTGCAGCTCGGGGTGCGTCGCGAGCAGGGTCTGGGTGAAGACGTAGTTGAACGCGAAGACGCCCATGAAGGCGATCACCACAGCCTCATTGACGGCTCGGCCCACCCCCTCGGCGCCTCCGGACGCAGTCATCCCTTTGTAGGAGCAGACGATCGCGATGATGGCCCCGAACAGGGTCGTCTTCAGGACCGACCCCCAGAGGTCCGTGACCGAGGCGTTGTTGAAGAGGGTGGCGAAGAACCCGCCTAATGGCTCGTTGTAGAGCAGTTCCGCGCCGATGCCGCCGACGATGCCGAAGATCAGCGCGTAGATGTCCATCAGGCCGGTGATCAGCATCAGGGCCAGGAACCGCGGCACGACCAGGTTCTTGATCGGGTCGACCCCGAGCACCTGCAGCGCGTCGAGCTCCTCGCGGATCTTCCGCGCGCCGAGGTCCGCCGTGATCGCCGTGCCCGCCACGCCGGCCACGACAACCGCCGTCACGAAGGGCGCGAACTCGCGGATCGAGGCGAGCACAAAGAAGCCGCCGAGGCGGTCGAGCGCGCCGAACAGCGAGAGGAAGTTCGCGGCCTGCAGGCCCGGCGCGCCGAACCCGAAGGCCAGGGTCGAGATCATCATCGGGAACCAGCAGAGCTGGAGGGCGAAGAGGAACTGTCCGATGAACTCGCCGCCGTACGGATACGGAGGACGGATCGCCGAGACGATCGTCTTGGCGGTCAGGATCATCATGTCCCCGACCTGCTCGAACAGAGACTTGGCCGGGAGAAATGCCCTATCGGCTACGGATCGGACCATTTGCCCTCCTCCGACTCGAAGATTATGGGATGGGAGGGTCGTGCGCCACCCACAACCGTTGTGGCCGTGTTAGCCCGGGAAATCGCCGTATTTGATTGATGCGGACCCCCATAGGCGTGAGTAGGGTGCGTGCTATGTTGCTCGCGCCCTTGGAGGAGAGCGCCTCGACAGCCCTTGCGGTGAGGGCCCGTAAGCGCGTCGGGATCGGGATGGCGGTGGCCCTGATCGCGTTGGGCGTCGCATCGTGCGGCGGCGGGGAGCGACAGGACGCCGATGAGCCGGAGGGTGACTTCCCGGTCCAGATCGTGAACGCGAACTTCCCCAGCAAGCAGAAGCTGGCGCAGAACACGAACCTGACCCTGACGGTCGCGAACAGCGGCGACCAGGAGATTCCCGACCTGGCGATCACGATCTTCACGACCTCCGACGCCAGCACGAGCGCTTCCGGCTCCTCGACCACGGGGACGACCACCAGCGCGGCGAGTCAGGAGCTCCCGCAGGCGCAGGGTTCCTTCTCGGTGCGCTCCGAGCAGGAGGGTCTCGCGATTCCCTTCCGGCCAGTCTGGATCCTCGAGGAGGGCTTTCCGAAGCTCGCCGGTCAGGCCGCGTCGGCCGGGGCCGAGGCCGCCCAGACTGACACCTTCAGCTTCGGCTCACTCGCCCCGAACCAGAGCCGAGCGATGGTCTGGAATGTGACGCCGGTTCAGGCCGGCACGTACACCGTCCACTACCGCGTCGCCGCGGGCCTTCAAGGCAAGGCGAAGGCGGTCACGGCCGACGGCTCCGTGCCGGAGGGCGAGTTCGTGGTGCGGATCTCCAGCGCGCCGCCGCAGACGCGGGTGAACGACGCCGGTCAGGTCGTGCCGATCAAGCCCAGCGGCATCCTCGGCCAGGCGGGCAACCAGCAGCAGAAGGCAGAGCTCAACGGGCAGTAGCGGGCAGGGCGCACCGAGCGCTCCGCCCGCGTGTTTCATCTGCTGCATGAGCTCGCCTCGGCGCCTGTCCGTGCTCGTCGCTTCGATCGCGCTTGCCGCCCTGATCGCCGGGTGCGGCGGCGGCTCGCCCGCCACGGGCAGCACCGCCGCGCAAGGGCCGCCCGTGGGGACCGGGCAGGTGAAGCTGGAGAAAGTCGGCGACTTCGACCAGCCCGACTACGTGACCGAGCCGCCCGGCAGTGCCGACCTGTACGTGGTGGAGCGGCAGGGAGCCGTGCGAATCGTCCGGGACCGTCAGGTGGTCTCGACGCCCGCGCTCGACATCACCGATGAGGTCGACTCCGACGGCGACGAGCAGGGCCTGCTCTCCATCGCCTTCCCGCCGGACTTCCGAACCTCCCGGCTCGTCTATGCGTACTACACCGGGAACGACCAGGACCAGCACGTGGTCGGCTACACGGTCGGCGACGACGGCTCATTCGACCGATCGAGCGAGCGCGAGCTGTTGCACATGGACGACTTTGCCTCCAATCACAACGGCGGGCTGCTCCTCTTCGGCCCGGACCGGCAGCTCTACATCGGCACGGGAGACGGCGGGATCGCCGACGATCCGAAGCGCAACGGCCAGAACGTCGACTCGCTGCTCGGCAAGATCCTCCGGATCGACCCACGGCCGAGCGACGGCCACCCCTACACAGTCCGCTCGCCGGGTCCGCTCGGAGCGGGAGCCCTTCCAGAGATCTGCGACTACGGCCTCCGGAACCCGTGGCGCTTCAGCTTCGATCCGGGCACGGGCGCCCTGCTGATCGGCGACGTCGGCCAGAACACCCAGGAGGAGATCGACTACGTCCCAGCGGAGCGCGTCTGCGGCAACAACTTCGGCTGGTCCGCCTTCGAGGGCACCGATCGCCTCAACGAGGATCAGACCGCGCCGAACGAGGTGCCCCCGATCCTCACCTACGGGCACGACGAGGGCGGCTGCTCGGTCACCGGCGGCTACGTCGTCCGCGACCGCTCGCTGCCGGCGCTCTTCGGGCGCTACGTCTACGGGGACTTTTGTGTCGGGGAGCTGCGCAGCTTCAAGCCGGCGACGCCGGAGGCGCGGGACGAGCGCTCGCTGGGCCTGGAGGTCCCGAGCCTGTCCTCCTTCGGGCAGGACAACGAGGGACATATCTATGCCGTCTCGCTCGACGGCCCCGTCTACCGTCTGGCCCAGTGAGGCGCCTTAGCATCACAATCACGATCGCGGCGCTCGGGGCGCTCGTCCTGGGCGGCGCATCGGCCGACGCGAAGTCGAAGATCAAGCTGAAGCGAATCGGCCGCTTCCAGAGTCCGACCTACGTGACCTCCGCCCCCGGCATTCCCGGCGTGGTCGTCGTCGAGCGGGGCGGGCGGATCCGGCTGGTGAACGGGCGCAAGCGCCGCACCTTCACCAGCATCGCCGGGAACGTCTCGACCGGTGGCGAGCGAGGGCTGCTGTCCGTCGCGTTCTCACCCAACTACGCGTCCTCGAGGCTGCTCTATATGTACTTCACCAACGGCGCCGGGGACCTCGTGATCGCCGAGCTGCGTGCGGATCCCGACGGCCGCCACGCCTCCCCCACCACGCTCCGGCCGATCGTGGTCGTGCCTCACCCCAACCAGTCGAACCACAACGGGGGGCAGGTTCAGTTCGGCCCGGACGGCCTGCTCTACGCGGGCACGGGGGACGGCGGCGGCGCGGGCGACCAGCCCGACAACGCGCAGAACCCGAACTCGCGGCTCGGCAAGCTGCTCCAGATCGATCCGGCGTCCGGGCGCGTACGGGTCTACTCGATCGGCCTGCGCAATCCCTTCCGGTTCTCCTTCGATCTGGTCAGCGACCCGGGACAACTCCGCATCGTCATCGGGGACGTGGGTCAGGACCGCTTCGAGGAGATCGACTACCTGCCGTTCGCGGCCGCTGCCGGCGCCAACTTCGGCTGGAACGACTTCGAGGGCTTCGCCCCCTTCCCGGGCGCCCATCCGCCGACCCCGAGCGGCACCGTGAAGCCGATCAAGGTCTACAGCCTGGCCGGCGCGAAGTGCGCGCTGATCGGTGGCTATGTCGTCCGCGACTCGCGATTGCGCTCGCTCTTCCGCCGCTACGTCTACGGCGACTTCTGTACCGGCAAGATCCGGTCGCTGATCCCGCGCCTGGGCGGCGCGCGGAAGGACCGCGGGACCGGCCTGCGAGTCCGCGACCTGAGCTCGTTCGGCGAGACGGCCAACGGCAAGCTCTTCGCCACCTCGCTCGACGGGCCCGTCTACCGGTTCGTCCGCCGGCGCTGACGGCGTCGGCGCCGGTCGCCGATCGCCGACCGAGGCGCTAATAACCTGGGCCACGCCTCGCCCAGGACCCTGCCATGCGGATCTCATTGAGCCGTCGCCGAATCGAGACCTTCGTCGCTGCCCTCGTCGCAATCGGGGCGGCGATCGCCGGGATAGTCGTCCAGGAGGGGCGGACACTCGGACCCAAGTTCGTCACCCTGCAGCGGATCGCGCGGCTGAGCGAGCCGGTCTACCTGACCCAGCCGCCCGGTCAGAACTCGCAGCTCTACGTCGTCCAGAAGCGCGGCGCGGTCAGGATCATCGCCAACGACCATCTGCTTGCCCGGCCCTTCCTCGACATCCACCGGCTGGTCAGGCACAACGGGCCGGGCGGCGACCCCGGCATGGCAGGGATCGCCTTCCCGCGGGACTACGCCCGAAGCGGCCGCTTCTACGTCTCCTACAACGATCGTCAGGGCAACCTGCAGGTGGACGAGTTCCGCCGCAGCGCGGGCGACCCGAGGCTGGCCGACCCGAGCTCCCGCCGTCCCATCCTGAGCATCCCGGAGCCGACCGAGGCCCACCACGGCGGCTCGATCGTCTTCGGCCCCGACGGCTACCTCTATCTGGGCACCGGCGACGGCGGACCGGCCGGGGACCCCGCTGGGAACGCGCAGAACCTCGACCTGCTGCTCGGCAAGCTGCTGCGAATCGATCCGACGCCAACCTCAACGGCGGCCACAAACACGGCCGCCGAACAAAGGCCCTACACGATTCCTCCCGACAACCCCTTCGTCGGCCGCCCCGGCCGGGACGAGATCTGGGCATACGGTCTGCGCAACCCTCGGCGCTTCTCCTTCGACCGGCCCACCAAGACGATCGGGATCGGCGATGTCGGCAACAATCGCTATGAGGAGATCGATTACCTCTCAATCGCGAAGTCGCGCGGCGCCAACTTCGGCTGGCCGGCCTACGAGGGATTCGCCGTGTTCAAGGGCGGCATCACCCGGAGGGACACCGTTTTCCCGGCGCTGGCCTATCCGCATCGCCCTGGCTGCGCTGTCACGGGCGGATACGTCGTCCGGGACCCGCGCCTCGCCCGGATCCGCGGCCGGGAGATCGTCGGCGACTACATGTTCGCCGACTACTGCACCGGCAAGCTCTACGGCTTCCGGCCGCGGCTGGGCCGGCGCGCCGGCAAGCAGCGCAGCTTCCGCTTCAACATCCGCTACCTGTCCTCGCTCGGCGAGGACGACGCACGGCACATCTACGTACTCACCGAGAGGGGCCTCAAGCAGGGCACCAAGGGCTCGGTCTACCGGCTCGTCCCGTTCCGGAAGGAGATCTAGCGCGCTACCTGGGCAGGGCCGGGGCCAGGATCCGGTAGGCCTTGATGCCGAGGCCCAGCCGCTCCCGGTCCTCGGAGATCTGGGGGTCGAGGCCGGTCAGCTCCTTCACGCGGTCGAGCCGGTAGGCGACCGTGTGGCGGTGGGCGAAGATAGCCCGCGCGGTCGCGTTCATGTTGCAGTCACTGGCCAGATATTCCTCGAGCGTGCCGAGCAGGTCCGAGCGGTACTGGGTGTCGTAGCGGACCAGTGGCTCGACGGTGTCCCCGTAGAAGCTCCGCACCTCCTCGGGGTCCGAGATCAGGGCTCGGAAGAGCAGCCGGTAGACGCCGCTCGCCGCGATCCCCTCCTCGAGCGCCTCGGCGATCTCGGGCTCGCGGGTGATCACGTCGAGGACCAGCTCCGCCTCCCTGATGGCTCGGTGGAGGTCCCCCGGGTCCGGATAGAAGGAGGAGACGGCGGCCATCCCGTGCTTCCGCAGCCGGCCGGCGATCCGGCCCGCCGCGCGCAGCGTGGTCTCGGGAGCGTCGTCGCCGCCGCGCGCCGGCAGGATCGCGTAGAGGCGGCCCTCGGCCAACTCGGCGAGCGAGCCCTCGTACTCCGCCTCGACCAGGGCGCTCGCGTGACTGGGCGAGGCCGATTCGATCTCAGCGACCAATGCGATCGCGCCGCGGGCCAGGTCACAGCCGAGCCGGGCCGCCTTGCTGGTCGCGTCCGCCGTATTCACCTCGTGGGAGCGAAGCTCCTCGATCAGGCCGCCGCGCATCTTCCGCTCGGCCTCCTCGCGGGCGTCGGCAACCGCCACCTCAGCGAGAGCGGCCAGTGCCGCAGCCCGCAGCACCTCTTCGTGGTCGACGAGGACCGGTGGCTCGTCTCCGCCCTCGGAGCCCTGTTCGAGCAGCAGGACCACGCCGACGATCTGTCCGCCTGCCTCCACCGAGCGCTCGAGAGCGATCGGGTGGGGCGCGGTCGCCTGGGTGTCGGCAACGCGCGCCTTGGCGTACTCGGCCAGGCCGTTCAGCTCGCCGTCGCCCGGCGCTCGCGCCGCGAGGCCGCGGGGCGGCAGGATGATCGCCACTGGGCCGCCCGCCTCGGCGGCCGCCAGCTCCGCGACCCCCTGCAGGCCCTCGCCGTCGAGGACGGCCTCGATCATGCGGGTGCTGAGCTCGCGCATGGTCATCCGATCGAACACGCTAGGCGGAGGCATCCGCGACGTCTTTGGCCCTCTGTCGAAAATCGCGCTCGGCGCTTGCTCCATGCGGTCGAGAGTGCGCATCGGCACAAGCCGGCATGGACTGGCCAGCTGGCCAGCCCCGGTAGAGTCCGCGGAGACCGAGCGGCGAGAGGAGAGCGGACATGGCCATCGACACTCGACAAACGGCGGCCCCACACACCGCCGCCGAATCAGGCGGGAAGCTGGACGCCCGCGAGAGCTTCGAGGTGATCAATCCGGCGGATGGCTCGGTCGTCGCCAAGGTGCCGCTCGACGGCCCCGCCGACGTCGCCGCGACCGTCGCGCGGGTCCGCGCCAACCAGCCCGCCTGGGAGGAGCTCGGGATCAAGGGCCGTGCCGAATGGCTGTATGAGCTCCGCGACTGGCTGCTCGATCACCAGGACCAGATCGCCGACACCATGCAGAGAGAGACCGGCAAGGTCCGCGCCGAGGCGATGGGCGAGGTCCCGTATGTGCTCGACCTGATCAACTTCTACGGCAAGAAGGGGCACAAGTACATCGGCGACGAGAAGGTGCCGGCCCACTCGCCGCTGATGAAGGTCAAGAAGCTCAAGGTCACCTACCGGCCCTATCCGGTGGTCGGCGTGATCAGCCCTTGGAACTTCCCGCTGATCCTCTCGCTCGGTGACGCCATTCCCGCGCTGATCGCCGGCTGCGCCGTGGTCGTGAAGCCCTCGGAGGTCACCCCGCTCGGCCTGACGGAGATCGTCGAGGCCTGGAAGACCGAGATCGGCGGGCCGGATGTTTTCGACGTCGTCAATGGGATGGGCGAGACCGGCTCCGCGCTGGTCGACGAGGTCGACTTCGTCCAGTTCACCGGCTCGGACCGCACCGCGAAGAAGGTCCTGGGCCGAGCCGCGGAGACCCTCACGCCGGTGAGCGCCGAGCTCGGCGGCAAGGACCCGATGATCGTGCTGAAGACAGCCGACGTCGAGAGGGCCGCCAATGCCGCCGCCTGGGGCTCGTTCGCAAACTCGGGTCAGGTGTGCATCTCCACCGAGCGGATCTACGTCGAGGAGCCGGTCTACGACGAGTTCCTGACTCGGTTCACGGACGAGGTGAAGAGCCTCAACCAGGGCATGGACGGGCCCGAGCACGGCAAGGAGATCGGCGCGATGACCTTCCCGAAGCAGACCGACATCGTCGAGTCACATGTGAACGACGCCCGCGAAAACGGTGCGACCGTCATCACCGGAGGGAAGCGCGGCGGGGGCCCCGGTGACTGGTTCGAGCCCACCGTCCTCGCCGACGTCGACCACTCGATGACCGTCATGCGGGACGAGAGCTTCGGCCCGGTGGTCGGGGTGATGAGGGTTCGGGATGCTGACGAGGCGGTCCGGCTGGCCAACGACAGCCGCTACGGGCTCTCCGCGTCGGTGTTCGGCTCCAAGCGCCAGGCCGAGGCCGTGGCGCGGCGCCTGGAGGTCGGCACCGCAAACGTCAACGACGTGCTCTCGGGATTCCTCGCCTCGGACGTCCCGATGGGCGGCTGGAAGGACTCCGGAATCGGCTTCCGGCACGGCGAGTACGGGATCAAGAAGTTCGTCAGACCCGAATCGCTGGTGATCTCCCGGTTCGGCGGGAAGCGCGAACCGCTCTACTTCCCGTACACGGACGAGCGGCGCCAGAAGCTGGTCAAGCTGACCCGGTTCTTCACCGCGCGCGACTGGCGTCGGCGGCTCGGCCGACGCTAGTGGCCTTACCGGATCCGCCTGATCCGCCCCGCGTCTCGACCTTCTGCGCGATCCAGCGTCCGTTGGCCCTCTGAGCCACGACCTCGAGGTCGGTGCGGCCGACCTTGATGGCCTTGAAGCCGCTGATGCCCTGATAGACGGTGCCCTTGTTGACCTTCACCTTTAAGGTGCCGCCGCCCTCGTCCTCGCGAATGCTAAAGACCTTCGCCTTGGCGTTCTTGGCGACGATCGCGCCCTCGAAGCTGCGGGCCTGAGCGACCGGCGCCGCAACCGCGCCGATCGCGGATGCGGCGAGCGCCGCGCTGATCCAAGTTCTCTTCCTCAATCCGTTTCCTCCTGCCGTCGTGCTTGTGGCCAAGCATGCCCCTTAGCGGTTAGGCATCGCCCAGGCGATGGTTAGGAGTCGGCAAACCATCCGGTCGAAATGGGCCCCCTCCCTTCGTCGTTAGGGTGAAGCGGCGAACGGCGCCGCTCGGACCCCGAGGAGGATCCGCATGAACGACTTCGTCACCTACGACGAGCTCTCCGGGCCGGGCCTCGACGAGGCGCGCTGGAGCCCGGCGCGCCTGCCGCTTCCGACCGGTGGCGAGCACGCCCCGCTCGATCCCAACGCGGAAGTGGCGGTCGGCCAGGGCGAGGTCCGGGTGACTATTCCGCGCTTCTCGCTCTCGCACGACGAGTTTCAGGCCGTCGACAGCGTCAAGTACCTGATCCTCTCGACGCGCGAGTTCGAGCTGCCGTCGGATCGGCCCGTGACGTTCGCCGCCGACCTCGCGGTCGAGAACATCGGGGGGGATTCGACGGACTACCGCCACGGCATCGCCGCCTTCCAGGTCGCCGACCTCCAGGTGAGCAAGCGCGTGTTCTCCGTCACCGGCACCTCGACCCGTGTGTTCGCGATGCACGAGCATCTGCCCTTGGGCGGTGGCGGGCCGGCCGAGCCCGGCGGCGGGCCGGGCGCGCCGTTCATCCACGTGGTCGAATCGCCCTACGAGGACTTCGAGGACGACTTCACCCGGCCTCGCGCGTGCGAGATCACGCTCGACCGGAGCAGCTCGACCGCCACCTGGCACGTCGACGGCCGCAAGCTCTACGAGGCCCAGGGCACCCTGATCCCCGAACGCGCTCGCATCGCCTTCGGGATCTACACGCAGCTGCCGATCCGGGACGGTCGCAGTCAGTCGCTCCACGGGCAGGGTATGGATGCGCGCTGGCGCGGGTTCCGCGTACGCGGGTCCTCGTAACCGGCCTAGGAAGCTGGAACCAGCTCCTCGCGGAGCTGCCTGGCAGCGTCGACCATGTTGCGCAGGCTGGGATCGATCTCGTCCCAGGTGCGGGTCTTGAGGCCGCAATCGGGGTTCACCCAGATCTGCTCGGGGCGCAGGACGCGAGCCGCTGCGTGGAGCAGCTCGACCATCTCGTCTGTGCTCGGGACCCGCGGCGAGTGGATGTCGTAGACGCCCGGGCCGATGTCGTTGCGGTAGCCCGTCTTCTCCCAGTGATGGAGGAGCTCCATCCGGGAGCGGGCCGCCTCGATCAGGTTGACGTCGGCATCCATCGCCTGGATGTGCTCGAGGATGTCGCCGAAGTCCGAGTAACACATGTGGGTCTGGATCTGGGTCTCGTCCTTCACCACCGCCGTGGCCAGGCGGAAGCAGTGGACCGCCCAGGTCAGGTACTCGTCCCAGCGGTTCTTCCGCAGCGGTAGGCCCTCGCGGATCGCCGGCTCGTCGACCTGGATGATCTGAACGCCCGCCTTCTCCAGATCCTCGACCTCATCGCGAATCGCCAGCGCCAGCTGCTTGCAGGTGTCCCCGAGCGGTTGGTCGTCGCGAACGAACGACCACTCGAGCATCGTCACCGGCCCGGTCAGCATTCCCTTCACCGGCTTGTCGGTGAGCGACTGGGCATAGGTGATCCAGTCGACCGTCATCTGTGAGGGCCGCAGCACGTCGCCGAAGATGATCGGCGGCCGCACGTAGCGCGACCCATAGGACTGCACCCAGGCGTACTCGGTGAAGACGTAGCCCTCCATCTGCTCGCCGAAGTACTGGACCATGTCGTTGCGCTCCGGCTCGCCGTGCACCAGCACGTCGAGGCCGACGTCCTCCTGGAAGCGGATCACCCTCTCGATCTCGCCCTGCATCGCCTCCTTGTAGGTCTGCCAGTCGATCTCGCCGCGCTTCTCCTTCGCCCGGGTCCGGCGGATCTCGTCGGTCTGCGGGAAGGAGCCGATGGTGGTCGCGGGGAAGAGCTCGGGCAGGTCGATGCGGGCCCGCTGCGCTCGCCTGCGCTCCTCGAACGGGCTCTGCCGCCGATCGTGCTCCTCATCGAGGGAGTCGATCCGCGCGCGGACCTCGATGTTGCTGGTCCGGGCGGACTCGCGCCGGAAGTCCCGTGCGCGATCGTTGGCCTCCAGCTCGTCGGCGATCGCACCACGTCCCTCGGCCACTCCCTTGGTCAGGGTCGCGACCTCGCCGACCTTCTGCACCGCGAACGCCATCCAGGAGCGCATCTCGTCATCGAGGTCCGCATCCACTCCCGCGGGCTCGGCATCCAGGTCTATCGGCACATGCAGCAATGAGCAGCTGGTCGATACGACCAGCTGCTTGGTCCGGGTGCGCATTCCGTCGAGCGCGTCCAGCGAATGCTCGAGATGGTTGGTCCAGACATTGCGCCCGTCGACGATGCCGGCGAACAGCCACTGATCGTCGAGGCCCTCCTGATTGGCGATGAACTCGGCGTTGTGGCGGCCGCCGTGCTCGTGGAACGGTGCGTTGCCGAAACCAATCCCCTCCTCATGGATGAAACCTGTGAAGTCAAGTCCGACGCCCTCGATCGGCAGGTCGCGCAGCACGCCGTAGGCGTCGCCGACGTGGTCGAAGTAGGTCTTGACGACGATCCGCGGCCGCTCGTGCACCTTGCAGAGCTCCTCGTAGGCGAGGCGGAGGGCGTCGAGCTCCTTCTCGGAGCGGTCCTCGACGAAGCAGGGCTCGTCGAGCTGCACCCAGGTCGCGCCCTGCTCGGCGAGCCGCTCGATCACTTCGCCGTAGACCTCGACCAGGGGCTCGACCAGGTCGACCGGATCGAACCGGTCGGATACGCCATCCGCCGGCTTGGAGAGCAGCAAGAAGCTGACCGGGCCGATCAGCACCGGGACGGTGTCGATCCCGAGCTCCTCCATCGCCTCGGCGTGCTCGTCGAATGGCTTCGAGCTCGACAGCGAGAAGCTCGTGTCCGGCCCGAGCTCGGGGACGAGGTAGTGGTAGTTGGTGTCGAACCACTTGGTCATCTCCATCGCGGTGACGTCGAGCTCGTCGCTCTGGCGGCCGCGGGCCATCGCGAAGTAGGTGCCCAGGTCGACCTGGCCCCCGTCCCATTCGTAGCGCTCCGGGACGGCGCCGACCAGGGCGATCGTGTCGAGCACCTGGTCGTAGTAGGAGAAGTCGTTGGAGGGAATCAGGTCGATTCCGGCGTCCTGCATCAGGTTCCAGTTCTCGACCCGGATGGCCTTGGCAGCCGCGGCCAGTTCCTCGGCTGAGGTCTCGCCACGCCAGTAGCCCTCGGTTGCGAACTTGAGCTCTCGATTGCGGCCGATCCGCGGGAAGCCGGAGATGTTCGAGAGAGCCATTACCCAACCCTACCGAGGCGGTCAATCCGCGAAACGGGTCGAGCGCGACTGGACCGGCGGGGGTCGCAGGCGACGGGCCTCTACCCTTTCCCGCCATGCCTGAGCGCGACTTCCTGGGGGCGGTCGGCGAGCGTGTCGTCATCTTCGACGGCGGCATGGGCGCGACCCTGGAGCAGTTCGACCTGACCCAGGATGACTACGGCGGCCTGGAAGGCAAGTGCCACGAGGCCCTCGTCCTCAACCGCCCCGACGTGATCGAGGGCGTGCATGCCTCGATGCTGGATGCCGGCGCCGAGGTAGTCGAGACCGACACCTTCCAGGGCAGCCGCCCGAAGCTCGATGAGTGGGGGCTCGGTGAGCACACCCTCGAGATCAACCGCGGGGCCGCCGAGATCGCCCGTAGGGCGGCAGGCAACCAGCGCTTCGTCGCCGGCTCGATCGGGCCGACAGGCTTCCTGCCGGCGTCCGACGACCCCACCCTCGGCGACATCACCTTCGGAAAGCTGGTCGAGGTCTTCACGGAGCAGGCGCAGGGCCTGGTCGAGGGCGGGGCCGACCTGATCATCATCGAGACGGCCCAGGACATCCTCGAGGTGAAGGCCGCGGTCTTCGGCGCGAGGGAGGCCTTCAAGCTGACCGGCCGCATGCTCCCGATCCAGACCTCGGTCTCGCTGCTCCCGCAGGGCGGCAAGATGCTGCTCGGCACCGACATCCAGGCGGTACTGACGACGCTCTCGGCGCTCGACGTGCAGGTGATCGGGCTGAACTGCTCGACCGGGCCCGAGGACATGCGGGACGCGATCCGCTTCCTCGGGGACTCCTCCCCTCTCCCCGTGCACTGCATCCCGAACGCCGGCCTGCCCCTGCAGGGCCCCGACGGCGAGACGATCTTCCCGGAGCAACCGGAGCCGCTGGCGGCGACGCTGGGCGAATTCGTCGAGCGCTACGACGTCGGGATCGTCGGCGGCTGCTGCGGGACGACTCCCGAGCACATCCGCGCGATCCGGGAGCGCGTGGAGGGCCGCGCCCCGCGCAGGCGCCCCGACCGCGGCCCGATGATGGTGGCGAGCATGATGACCGCCACGCCGCTGGTGCAAGAGCCGCGCCCCACACTGGTCGGGGAACGGGTCAACTCGCAGGGCTCGCGCGCCGCCAAGGAGCTCTTGCTCGCCGACGACTACGACGGCCTCGTGCAGGTGGCCGAGGACCAGGTGACCGGTGGCGCCCACATTCTGGACGTCTGCGTCGCGTTGACCGAGCGCCAGGACGAGGACGTTCAGATGGCCACGGTGGTGGAGCGGATCTCGCTGACCCAGCCCTCGCCGATCCAGGTCGACTCGACGGAACCGGACGTCATCGAGGCGGCGCTGCAGAGAATCCCCGGCCGGGCGATCGTGAACTCGGTGAACCTCGAGGCGGGCCGCGCCAAGCTCGATCGGGTCGCTCCACTGGCCAAGGCCCACGGCGCCGCGCTGATCGCGCTGACCATCGACGAGGAGGGGATGGCCAAGACCGCCGATCGCAAGGTCGAGATCGCGCAGCGCATTCGCGACCTCTGCTGCGACGAGCACGGGCTCGATCCGGAGGCCCTGATCTTCGACGCGCTCACCTTCACCCTCACCACCGGCGACGAGGAATGGCGCCCCTCCGCGATCGCGACCATCGAGGGCATCGAGCGGATCAAGGCCGAGATCCCGGGCGTCAAGACCTCGCTGGGCGTCTCCAACGTCAGCTTCGGCGTCTCGCCGAAGGCACGGGCGGTCCTCAACTCCGTCTTCCTGCACCACTGCGTCGAGGCCGGGCTCGACCTCGCAATGGTGAATCCGAACCACATCACGCCGTACGCCGAGATCCCGGAGTCCGAGCGAGAGCTCACCGACGACCTCGTCTTCAACCGCTCCGACGACGCCCTCGAGAAGTTCATCGCCCACTTCGAGTCACAGGGCGATGAGGCCGAGGAGGCGGCCGGCGACCCGACGGAGGGCATGGAGCCCGAGGAGGCGCTCCACTGGCAGATCCTCCACCGCAAAAAGGAGGGCGTCGAGGACTGGATCGATCGCTCGGTCGAGAAGATCGGCGCCGTCCCGACGCTGAACGAGGTTCTGCTCCCCGCGATGAAGGAGGTCGGCGACAAGTTCGGAGCCGGCGAGCTGATCCTGCCCTTCGTTCTGCAGTCCGCGGAGGTTATGAAGCGAGCCGTGGCCCAGCTCGAGAACTACCTGGAGCGGATCGAAGGCCACACCAAGGGCAAGGTCGTGATCGCCACCGTCTTCGGCGACGTCCACGACATCGGCAAGTCGCTCGTCAACACGATCCTGACCAACAACGGCTACACGGTGGTCGACCTCGGCAAGCAGGTCCCGGTCGACACGATCATCTCCGCGGCGGTCGAGCACGAGGCCGACGCGATCGGCCTCTCCGCCCTGCTCGTCTCCACCTCGAAGCAGATGCCGATCTGCGTGCAGGAGCTCCACGAGCGCGGCCTCGGATTCCCGGTGCTGGTCGGCGGCGCAGCGATCAACCGCGATTTCGGCCGCCGGATCCTCTATCCGGGCGGCAAGGAGTCGGACGACGTCTACGCGCCGGGCGTCTTCTATTGCAAGGACGCCTTCGCCGGGCTCGACACGATGGACGCGCTGATCGACGACGAGACGCGTGCGTCGCTGGTCGAGCGCATTCACACCGAGGCGCAGGAGCTGCGTGAGAAGCCGGTCGTGGTCGACGACGCTCCGCCGACCACCGACCAGAGCGTCCGCTCCGGGGCGCGCACCGACGCCCCGATCCCAGAGCCGCCGTTCTGGGGCGTGCGCGAGATCGAGGCCGACCTCGACGAGGTCTTCCCCCACCTCGACCGACACGTGCTCTTCAAGCTGCACTGGGGCGGGCGCGGGAAGAAGGGCGAGGAGTGGCGCCGCATCGTCGAGGGCCACGACGGCGACGAGGGCTTCGCGCCACGCCTGGAGCGGATGTGGCGTGAGCAGGACTACCTCCGTCCGCGCGCGCGGCTCGGTTACTTCCCGTGTGCCGCGGACGGCAACGAGCTGATCGTCTTCGATCCGGAGGATCCCGAGCGAGAGCTGGAGCGTCTCGTCTTCCCGCGCCAGCCCCGGCACGACCGGATCTGCCTGACGGACTTCTTCCGCCCCCTCGACGAGCTCGGCCCGGCCGAGCGGGACGTGGTCGCCCTCCAGGGCGTCACCGTAGGCCCGGAGGTCACGGAGCTGATCTCGAGGCTCGAGGCAGACGGCGAGTTCGCCGAGCAGCTCTACGTCCACGGTCTCGGCGTGCAGTCGGCCGAGGGTCTTGCCGAGTGGCTCCACTCCCGCGCACGCGAGGAGCTGGCGATCGACCGCGACCAGGGCCGCCGCTACTCCTGGGGCTATCCAGCCTGCCCCGACCAGTCAGAGCACGAGAAGGTCTGGCGTCTGCTGGGCCTGGAGGAGATCGGGATGACGCTCTCCGGCGGCTACGCGGTGATGCCGGAGCAGTCGACGGTCGCGATCGTCGCCCACCATCCTCAGGCCGTCTACTTCGGCATGAAGTCCGGCTTCATCCCGAAGGAGAAGGCGCCCGACGAGTTGATCGCGGGCACCGAGCGCGGCGGCGAGCTGCCGCCCGAGGCGAATCCGCGCGACGGCACCGTCGAAGCCGAGGCGACGGACGCCGGCGAGCCACAGCCGGCGTAGGGCGTCAGGCCACAGCGGCGCGATCGCCGGCTGCGAGCCGGTACGCGACCTGCGAGTCGGCGAAGCCCTTGAGCTCGAGCTCCTCCTCGGTGGCCTCGATCCCGTGATCCGCGAGCCAACCGGCGACCCGGCGGTGCGCCTCGGCGCTCAGCAGGATCTCCCCGGGGCCCGCCTGGGCTCGCGTGCGCTAAGCGGAGATGCGCTCGCCCCCGCGCTCCCGGCGCGGCCGGTCCGAGAGACGCACGGGCGCGGCGGACAGCGCCCGCAGGCGCATGTCGGACCAGGTGACGCCCTCGCGAACCAGGGCAGGGACGCCGAGCGCAACCGCGGTCGCGATCTCGACCGCCTGCAGGATTACGCCGTAGGCAAGCGCGTCGGCGGCCGGGATTCCGAAGCCCTTGGTGAGCACGCTGATGATCGCGAGCTGGAAGATGCCGATGTTGGACGGCGTCGCGGGAACGACCGCCGTGACGTTGACCGCGAACAGGCAGGCCGCTGCAGCTCCGATCGCGACCCGGTGATCGAGCCCGAGCGCGGCGAACAGCGCCCAGCAGGCGAGCAGCTGGAGGAACCAGGCGAAGAGCTGCGCGAAGGCGGCGAACGATCCCCTGCGCGGATCGCGGAAGACGGTCAGGCCGCGGCGGGCCTGCTTGATCGCGCCGCGGACGGCCTTGATCGCGCGCGCCACCCGGCCCTGGCCATTCACCTTGACGAGGGAGGGCGCGAGCAGTACCGCCAACAGGACCAGAAGGGGCGCGGTGGAGACGAGGAAGAGCTTCTGGGTGCTCGCCTGGAAGAGGTCGGTCGTCGAGACGATGATGCCGCCGAGCAGGACCAGCGCAAGGATGTTGAGCGCTGTCTGGGAGACGAGCGTCCCGATCAGCACCGGGAACGTCTCGCGCATCCGGCCGACCCTGCGGGAGAGGACCATGGCCCTGGCTGGCTCGCCGAGCCTGGCCGGCAGCGTCGCCGACATGAGCACGCCGATCATCGTGGCCGAGGTGACGTCGCGCCGCCTCACCACCCGGCCCGGGAGCGCGGCCCGCGCGATCGCCACCCAGGAGGCCGCGCGCGCGAACATCGCGCCGACCATCAGGGCGCACGCGATCAGCACCCACTTGAGGTCCGAGTCGATGATGTTGGTGGCGACCTGATCGACGCCGATGCGCCGGGCGGCAAGTGCTGTGAGCAGAAGTCCGAGCGCTCCGGCGACGGCGACGCCGGCTTTGCGCGCGGCGCGGCGTCCACGTCCGCCCTCGGTGGCGACCGGAGCCGGCTCGAGGGATGGCAGGCGCTTCGCCGGACGGCGACGCCCGCCGTCGATCGGGACGAGCCCGGTCCGCCTCGCCGCGGACTCGATCCGCGACGTTGCAGGCGCCGGTTCCGCCACCCACTCATAGACCTGCTTGACCTCGTCGGCGATCCGCGGCCAGGCGTAGCGCTCGGCGCTGCGCCGGCCGGCCTCACCCATCGCGGCCCGTCGCTCGGGCTCGAGCGCGAGCAGCTGGAGCTCCTCGGCAAGCGCCTGTGGATCGGCCGGCGGGACGAGGATGCCGTCGACGCCGTCCGTCACCACGTCGCTGTAGCCGGCGATCCCCGAGGCGACCACCGGGGTACCGGCTGCCATCGCCTCGATCAGGACCATGCCGAAGCTCTCTCCGGCCAGGGAGGGCGCGCAGAGGACGTCGGCGTCGCCGAGGTGGCGCCAGAGAACGGAGTCGGAGACCTTGCCGAGCACGTCGATTTGGGAGAGGACGTCCGGGTCGGCGACCAAGCGAGAGACGTCCTCGGGATCCGCACCGATCACGGTCAGCCGGGAGGGAACGTGCTCGACCAGCGCCTGGAAGGCGGCGAGCAGAACCGGGAGGCCCTTGCGCTCCTCGGCCCGTCCGACGAACAGCAGGCGCAGCTCCTCGCTCGGAGGCTTGGCCCCCTGCGGCGCCGCCGCGACATCGACGCCGTTCGGGACGATCATGTAGTCGCCGCCGAACCAGCGCTTGCCGGTCCAGGCGGCCGCGTCGGAGACAGCGATGCGCGCCGAGAGCTGGTTGAAACGGCGACGGGCGCCGAGGAGTGTGGCGACGTGGTTGGGGAAAGCCTTCGACGAGTAGGCGTGGAAGGTGCCGACCACCGGAGCGTCCCGGAAGGTCATCGCGTCCCAGCCGACGAGCGGCGCAAGCGGCTCATGGACGTGGACCACGTCGTAGTCGCCGGCGCACAGCTCGCGTCGCAGCGCGATCGGCCCCTCGGGGAAGACGGAGAGGTTGGAGACGGCGCCGTTCGCACCGACACCGAGCGTCCGGCCAAGCGGAACGAGGTAGCCGGGGGCCTCCCGCCGCTCGGGTTCGGAGCGATGCAGACGTCGGCTGGCGAAGCCCGGCGGGTCCCAGGGAGCCAGCACGCGAACGTGATCTCCGCGGGCAATGAACTGCTCCGCCAGCGCCTCGACGTGCCTGTTTACGCCTCCCTGGTAGGTCCAGGAATAGGGCGAGACAAGCGCAATGCGCATTGGGCCAGGGTACCGAGAAGGCTGGTTGTGCTTCGTGGCGGAGGTCACACCTCGTCCATTTACACGCGGTTCGCCTCAGGATTACGCGGCGAACTGGCGATTTCCCCCGTCTGGGACCAGGCGAAGGCCAGGAACGCGCCCAGAGCGAGGCTGCCCAGCACCAAAAAGGTCGCCCCCGAATCGTTGACGAGCACGCCCACGGCGACCGCGGCGCAGGCACCGAGCAGACCCGCGCGGGCGATCGGGGCGGGCCTGAGCCAGGCATCGATCCGGCGCCACTGCGTAATCGCCAGACCTATTCCCACCACGACGATCCAGAAGAGTGGGTTTCCGGCGGCCTGGGCGAACCCGTGCGCGGAGAGCTCGAGGCGACGCTGCGCGACGTCAGCGAGGTTCGAGGCGCCGCCGGCGTCGAGTACGGAGCGCGTGAAGTGGGCGTTTCCGCCCGATACCAAATCAACGAGTGCCAGCAAGCCCAGGGCAATGAATGGGGCAACGACCACAGTGGCTACGACCCGCCACCGGCACCGTCCGCTTGGAGACTTTGAAGCCTTTTGGGGGCCATGGCGCGCGAAAACTTCGGAACCCATCGACGCCGGCAGCGACACGACGGCCACCGCAGCTCCAATGGGCAGCACGATCACCGCACCAATGTCGGCCCCGAAGCGGCCAGCCCCGAAAATGACCGCGGCCGCGGCGGCGATCAAAAGGAACGCGGCCACCGCTCCGCCGCGGGTTACCTGCCTTCCCCAGCCGCTGTATGCGCTGAGCGTGGCCCCAACCCCCGCGGGCACCATCACCGCGAACAGCGCCTCGAGCTCGTTCCCGATCCCGTAGAAGCGCACGCCAAAGATGGGATTCGGCCCGAGCAGCGAGAGTCTCGTTAGACCGGACCCGGCGATCACGTCGATCGCGTACGCGATCACCGTGATCGCGCAGGCGATCGCGAGTCCCCGCCATCCTGAGGCGAAGCGGATCGTCAGGGCGGCCAATATGGCGGCCCCGAACCCGACCAGCAGCCCCTCCACAACCGGGCCCGGCTCGAGCCAGGCCCCGGCGAGCAGCATCAGTGGCATGTACGCGAAGGCCAGCGCCAGCCAGGCGGCTGCGAACCTCCGGGCTCCCGGCGCGAAGCCGACGCTCACCGCCGCGATTGCGATCCAGGCCCCCAGACAGGCGATCAGCAGCGGCGCCCGGCGGCCCGGCACCACCGCCATGCGGTCGCCCAGGTGCACCACCGCCTCCGGATCGACGCTGCCCTCCGACCGAATCGGCTCCCCGTCCATCTCGCCCGGCGCGGGCAGTCCGAACCGGGCGAGAACCGTGGACGCGATGTCCGTGGATAGGACGTAGCCGTCCGTCCGCGTCGAGTCCGAGGTCAGGTTCCCGTCGAAGCCTCGTCCCGCAATCCCGATCGGCAGCGCCCGGTCTCGATCCGGAGGCGGCGCGGCCAGCACGATCAGCAGGTCGTCGCCGGCCAGCCGCCGGATCAGACCGGTGAGGTCGCGGAGATCCGAGGAGATCACCGCGAGCCGAGGTCCGGGAAGGCTGACCGTGGCTGGGCGCAGCGGCCCGACGGATCCGCCTGCCTCGGCCGCAACGATCGCCTCCGCGGTCATCGGCTGCTCGGCGGATGACGGAACACCGGCGGACCTCAGGTGGCTTGCAAGCAGGCCCGGGGTGAGGTCCGCGGGCGCCTCCCGGGCGCGCGCGACCGCCTCGGGCCACCCCGGCACCTCACGCGCGAAGGGAAAGATCCCGAGCAGGTCCCGGTCATAGAGGGTGTCATCGATCCGGTTTCCTTGGGAGACGTCGAGGAAAGTCTGCTCTGAGGGCACCCGTCCGATGCCGGCGCTCATCAGCCCCGGCGACATCCCGGGTATGCGCGCGAGCTCCGCGACGGTCGTCCCCCGTGACACGACCGCGAAGGTCACTCGCGCAGAGGGGACAGATTGGGCCTGCGCCGGCGCCATCAGCGCGCACAGCAGCGCCCCGGCCGCGAGAGCGACGGCCACTACTCTTCGTCTCGTGGCCGGCCGCACGTTCGTCAAGTTCACCTTCTTCAAGGTCGATCCCGCCTGGCGGCGGCGTAGCCCGGAAGAGCGGGCCACCGACAAGGCGGAATTCCAGGCCGCCTGCGAGGACTTCGCGGAGGACCGCTCGCTGCGAGCGTATTCGACGGTCGGCACCCGCGGCGACGTCGACCTGATGCTGCTCAGCCAGAGCCCGATCCTCGAGGACATCCACACCTTCCACGTGGTTCTGGGCCAAAGCGGCCTGGCGCGCTGGGCCGACACGCCGTTCTCGTACCTGGCGATGACCAAGCCGTCCCCCTACTCGGACTCGGAGTCCCGGCCTGAGATCTCCACCTCGGAGCGGAAGTACCTGTTCGTCTATCCCTTCGAGAAGAAGCGCGAGTGGTACGGGCTGCCCATCGAGGAGCGGCAGCGGATCATGGCCAACCACATCGAGGTCGGGCGCCGCTACCCCGAGATCTCGATCAATACCGCCTACTCCTTCGGCCTGGACGACCAGGAGTTCGTCGTCTCCTTCGAGGGCGACGATCCCGGCGAGTTCCTCGACCTCGTGCAGGAGCTGCGCGGCACCGAGTCGAGCTCATACACGCTGCGCGACACCCCGATCTTCACCTGTGTCGCGATGTCGCTCGGCCGGGCGCTCGACGCCCTCGACGGCACCGCGGCGACGGCGGTCGCAACGGCCTAGTGCAGCTGATCGACCTGTCCGCCCCGATCAGGCCGGATCCCCCCGGGTATCCGGGGCCGCTGCGCACCGAGATCGCCTTCGAGGACCACGCGCAGGGCGCCGAGACGATCGAGACCATTTTCGGTGTCGACCGCGAGCTCCTGCGCGACGGCGAGGGCTGGACCACCGAGACGTTTCTGCGCTTCGGAACCCACAACTCGACCCACGTCGATGCGCCGTGGCACTACAACTCGGAGGTCGAGGGCAAGCCCGCGCAAGCGATCGACCAGCTTCCGCTCGAGTGGTTCTACGCGCCGGGGGTGGTGGTCGATGCGACGGATCGCGAGGACGGCGAGTCACTCTCCGCCGCCGACGTAGAGGAGCGGCTTCCGCGGGCACTCAACGACCTCGACATCGTCCTCGTCCGTACGGGCCGCGACGAGTTCTACGACCAGCCGGACTACATCGCACGAGGGCCCGGGGTCACCGCCGAGGCGACGCGCTGGCTCCACCGGCAGGGCGTGCGCGTGATGGGCATCGACGCGTGGGGCTGGGACGAACCGCTCCACCTGCAGGCGGAGCGGGCGAAGGCCGAGGGCAGGCCGGGGATCTTCTGGGCGGCCCATCAGGTCGATCTCGCGTACTCCCAGATCGAGCGCCTGTTCAACCTCGGCTCGCTCCCCGCCCAGGGGTTTCGGGTCGCCTGCTTCCCGCTGCGGATCGAGGGGGCAAGCGCGGCCCCAGCGCGTGTGGTCGGGATCCTCAACGGCTGACGAACCGCGCTGGATCGCCCGGCAAGACCAGCCACTACCCTTCCGGCTCGCTTTGATCGGTACCGAGGAAAATCCCCTGCGCGTCGCCATCGTCGGCTCGGGCCCGGCCGGCTTCTACACGGCCGAGCACATCCTCAAGCACGAGGGAACCCACGCCGAGGTCGACATGTTCGACCGCCTCCCCACGCCCTACGGGCTGGTGCGCTTCGGAGTCGCACCGGACCACCCGAAGATCAAGTCGGTGATCCGCGTCTACGAGAAGACGGCCGCCCGCCCGGAGTTCCGTTTCTTCGGCAACGTCGAGGTGGGTCCGGACGTCTCGGTGGATGAGCTGCGGCAGCGCTACCACGCGGTCGTCTTCGCTTACGGGACAGCGACCGACCGCCATCTCGGCATCCCCGGCGAGGAGCTGCCGGGCTCGCATCCCGCCACCGAGTTCGTCAACTGGTACAACGCCCACCCCGACTTCGCCGACCACGAATTCGACCTCTCATGCGAGCGGGTGGTGGTGATCGGCAACGGCAACGTCGCCACCGACGTCGCCCGGATGCTCGCTCTCACTCCCGACGAGCTCGCCGAGACGGATACCGCCGATCACGCGATCGAGGCGTTCAACGCCGCCTCCGTAAAGGAGATCCTCGTGCTCGGGCGCCGCGGTCCGGCCCAGGCGGCGTTCACCAACCCGGAGGTCCGCGAGCTCGGTGAGATGGTGGACGCCGACATCGACGTAGACGCGGCCGAAATGGAGCTGGATGAGCTCAGCCGGGAGTGGCTCGATTCCGATGACGCGAACCCGACCAACCGCCGCAACGTCGACATTTTCACCGAGTTCTCCCAGCGCCAACCCGAGGGCAAGAACAAGAGAATCGTGATGCGCTTCCTCCGCTCCCCGGTCGAGATCCAGGGCGAGGGCAAGGTGGAGCGGATCGTGATCGGCCGCAACGAGCTGCAGCGCGACGACTCCGGACGGCTTCGCGCCGTCGACACCGGCGAGCGCGAGACGATCGAGTGCGGCCTGATCCTGCGCTCGATCGGCTACAAGGGCATCCCGATCGAGGGCATCCCCTTCGACGACGGTCGCGGCCTGATCCGCAACGACGGCGGCCGGGTCCACGACGGCGAGGGCGAACAGGTGCCCGGCCTCTACGCGGTCGGCTGGATCAAGCGGGGTCCCTCGGGCGTGATCGGGACCAACAAGAAGGACGCCCAGGAGACCGTCGACAACCTCTTCGCCGATCTCGAGGCTGAGAAGGTCCCCGATGCCGAGCTTGCCTCCGATCGGACCGCGATCGAGTCACTGCTCAACCAGCGCAAGCCGGACCACGTCACCTTCGAGGGCTGGCGGGCGATCGACGCCGCGGAAGTCGAGGCCGGGAAACCGCACGGCCGCCCGCGGGTCAAGCTCTGCCGCGTCGACGAGTTGGTGGAGGCCTCGAAGGCCGCCAAGGCCGCCGCCTGATCAGGCGGCCGCCGGCAGCTCGTAGTCGATGGGCAGCAGCCCCCGCGCCAGTGCCTCCGCGCGGAGCTCATGCGGCCGGTCGGTGGTGATGCAGCGGGGCTCGATCCGGAGGATCTCCTCCAGCAGGTCGACGTCGTTGACGGTCCCGGTGCTCACCGTGATCCCGGCCGCCCGCAACGGGCCGAGGAGCTCGTCGGAGAGCAGGAAGTACTCGACCTTGACGCCGCTGACCCCGTGGCGAAGCGCCCAGTCGGCGAGTGTCTCGGGCGCGTAGTCGGCCCAGATCACGAGGCGCGTGCGAAGGCCGGCGGCGGCCGCGACTTCGCAGGCATCGGTATGGAAGCTGATCACCTCAAGACGATCGCGCTGGGTGGAGGGTCCATAGCGCTCGCAAATCGCCCCAGCGGTGCGACGGGCGAGCTCCGGGTTCGACTGCGTCTTCACCTCCACCTGGACGGTCAAGTCGAGGGGCACCACCTCGAGGAGGTGCTCGAGGGTGAGCGGCGGCTCGCCGGCCGGCTCGCCGTCGGAGTCGAGCAGGCTGCCGCCCAGGATCTCTCGGAGGGTGCGCTCGTGGACCCAGCCCGACAGGGTCGTCCCGAGTGACAGGAGTGGGTCGTGGAGCAGCACCAGCCCGCCGTCAGCCGTCAGGCAGACATCAGTCTCGAGTCCCTTCAGCGGCCCGGAGAGCGAGCGGCGGAGCGCAGTCTCCGAGTTGTCCGGCCCGTACGCACTTCCCAGCCGATGGGCGATCAGGTCGCCTGCCACGGTGAGGGTAGGTTGACCGTGTGCGGGGTCTGGGGTTGTGAAACCCCTGCAAACCGTACGTAACGATTCTGTGAACCCCCGGGTGGTCGGCGCGCTCAGCGCCGCAGCCAGCCGATGAGGCGCGGATGGCCGTCGATCACAGGTGCGTCGACCAGCTCGAAGCGCTGGAAGCCGCTCTTACGCCCCAGCATCTCGATCCCAGGAGCCGTGAAGCCCCAATAGACGTAGTCGTCGTCCGGGTAGACCTCGCCCGGCAGGTAGCGGTGCACCGGATCGCCATCGCTTGGATCGGCGAAGACCCCGTGCGTCTCGATCAGGACCCTGCCGCCTTCCGTGAGGTGCCGGCTCAGCAGGCGCAGAAGCAACCCCGGTGCCTCGACCCGGTGCAGGATGCCGCAGCAGAAGATGAAGTCGAATCTCTCCTCGAGCTGATCGAGCTCCAGAGCGTCGAGCTTCCGGTACTCGACCCGCGAGTGGAGCAGCTCGTGGATCGCTCTGAAGCCCTCACCTCCCTCGAGGTCGACGCCCCAGCGTGCCCGCACCCACTCGATGTATTGCTCGTTGTCGACAGCGACCACGCGGTCGGCGCCACGGGCCTCCGCGAGGAAGGCGTAGAAGCCGTCGAAGGTGCCGATGTCGAGGACCGAGAGTCCGTCGAAGCTCTCCGGGATGGCCGGGATCCGGTAGCGGTGATCCCGCGCCGTCCCGGGTGCGTAGATGCCCTCGGCCCGGTTGAGGGCGAAGGTATGAAACCAGTACGGAACTCGATCGAGGACGCCCTCCGCCTCGACGGGATCGGCCTCGATCGGCAGCAGATCGGCCACCTCGCGCTCGGCCGAGGTGAGCTCGGCAAGGGCCGTCGCGGTCCATGCGTTCAACTGGATTCCTCCTCTCGTCGGCGGGTATCCGCACCCGCCTATGTCTTGGGCCGGCACCAGGTCCTGCCCCGGCGGCCCTGATCGATCTTACTTCCGCCTCCGTAGGATTCCGCTCGATGGCAATCTCACCCGACGAGGTGCGGCTGATGATCGAGGCCTCGCTGCCCGGGGCCAAGGTCGAGGTCGTCGACGAGACCGGCACTCAGGATCACCTGCGCGCCACCGTCACCGCCCCTCAGTTCGAGGGCCTCTCGCGAATCGAGCAGCACAAGCTTGTCAAGAGAGCCGTGCAGAGCCGCTTCGACGACGGCTCGATCCACGCACTCTCGATCAAGACGTCGGTGCCGGAGTAGGGCCTGCGTATAGTGTGATGCGAGGGTGCTCCGCAGGCGAAGCCGAGGAGCAACCCGTTTCATTCATGGAACCCACTCTCAAGGACAAGGTCGAGGAGCTGATCCGGGACAACCAGATCCTGCTCTTCATGAAGGGCACCCCGGACGCGCCGCAGTGCGGGTTCTCGATGCGGGTCGTGAACGTGCTCGAGTCTTACGGCGTCGAATACGCCGCGCTCGACGTCCTCCCGGCGCTCCAGCCGCTGCGCGAGGTGACTGCCGAGATCTCGGACTGGCAGACCTTCCCCCAGCTCTACGTCAACGGCGAGCTGGTGGGCGGCGCGGACATCGTCGAGGAGATGGACGAGTCGGGCGAGCTGAGCGGCCTGCTCGGCGCCGAGCGAGCGGAGCCGGCTCCGCAGTCGGCCAAGCAGGAGCTCAAGGCGGACGATCCGCAGCAGAGCCCGCCGATCCAGATCGAGCGCTAGCTAGACCGTCGCGGCCTGCTCGGCCGTGTCTTCCTTGACCTGGAAGCTGGAGCCGCAGCCGCAGGCTGCGACGACGTTGGGGTTGTTGACCGAGAAGCCCGCGCCCTGAAGCCCGTCGACCCAGTCGACCTCCGAGCCGAAGACGAACTGCATGCTCGTCTTGTCGACGACGACCGCAACACCCTGGTTCTCGAAGCGGTGGTCGTCCTCCTTGGGGGCGTCGAAGGCGAGCGCGTACTGAAAGCCGGAGCAACCGCCACCGCGAACCGCGACGCGAAGGGCCTGTTCGGTCCCGTTCTCCTGCTCGCCGAGCAGCTCCTTGATCTTGCCCGCCGCCTGGTCGGTCAGCTTGATTGGCTCGAGCGTCTCACTCATCGAAGCCCCATTGTAGAGACCGGTCCGACCTACTCGGAGATACTGCCTGCGTGAGCACCGCAGACACGGAGACGATCCGCCGAATGTGGGGGGAGATCGCAAGCGGCCTGCCCGACCAGAGCGGATGGGAGGTAGCGATCGACCGGTGGTGGCATCCCGAGCTCCTCTATGAGGAGGACCCGAAGTGGCCGGGCGCCGGCGCCTACCGCGGGCGCGACGAGGTGCGCGCCGTCTTCGAGGGATATGCGGAGCTCATGGGCACCGCCACCTTCAGCGTCGAGGGGATCACAGCATCGGGCGATGAGGTCGTCGCGCTGATCCGGGTCAAGGGGGACTCCGCCGCCGGCGTCCCCTGGGATCACCTCTGGGGGTATCTGTGCAGAACCCGGGCCGGGCAGCTCGAGTACCTGCGCGCCTACTGGGACCCCGATGAGGCCTTGGCCGACGCCGGCGTCTCCTCGCCGTAGCGCCAGTCGAGGTACTGCAGGATCCGGCGTGAGTCGTTGACGACCTCCTCGCCGTCGACGAGCACCGGCACATACGGCAGGTCGGTCAGCTCGACGATCTCCGGGCGGCGTGAGCGGCGCCTGCGGACGCGCTCCGTGCGGTACTCGAGCCCCAGCCGCTTCAACCGCCGCGCGACGGCTCCGCAGGGGCAGAGGAAGTTCGTCGGGGTCCCGCAGCGGTAGAGCACTCGCCGAGGCTCGCTCATCGGTTGAAGGGAAGCATGCCGAGAGCGCGGCCCGTGCCGCGAAGGGCGAGGTCGGTCAGGCGGTGGCCCTCCGTTCGCTCGCCGAGCTGCTCCAGCTGCCAGCGGACGGCATCCTCGAGCGTCTCCTCGTGGGGCCTCGGCTCCCAACCGAGCTTCTCTCGTGCCTTGTCGTTCCGGTAGGTGAACCACTGCGTCCCGGAGCGGACCTCGTCGGGGGAGGTCGGAAGGCGCACGCCGAGGAGCTCCATGCCCTCCACCCCCATGACGACCAGCCGGCCGTGCATCCGAACGGGCGGGGTCGGCACGCCGGCGATCCGGCTCAGGTCGGCGAACAGCCTCTGGAGCGTGAAGTTGCGTCCGGTGAGCAGGTACCGCTCGCCGTCCTGCCCGCGCTCGTCGGCCAGCACGTGGCCCCTGGCGACGTCGCGTACGTCGACGATGTTGATCGCCCCGTCGACGTAGCCGGGAATCCGCCGCAGCAGGAGTCGCCGGATGAGGGCGTTCGAGGTCCCACTCGGGTTGGGATCGTCGGGGCCGAGCACGAACGAGGGGTTGACGATCACGACGGGTAGACCCTTGACCGCGGTCCTCATCGCGACCAGCTCGGCGTCGTGCTTCGAGTTGATGTAGGCGATTCCGAGCCGGCCCACGGTAAACGGGTGGTCCTCATCGATCGTCTCCCCCGGCTTGGCCGCGCCAACTGCGCTCGAGCTCGAGGTGAGGACCGCGCGCTCGACACCGGCACGGAGCGCTTCCTCGAAGACGTTCCTGGTGCCCCCGACGTTCACCTGGAAGACGCGAATCCGGTCGCGCGTTCGCATTGAGGTGGTGCCGGCGACGTGGAAGACGCGCTCCACGTCCTTCATCGCCTTCCGCACCGAGTCGCGATCGGCGACATCGCCGGTTGCGCGCTCCCACTCGATGCCCTCGAGCAGCGCGGTGTTGCTTTCCTCCCGGACCAGCAGTCGCAGGTCGTCTCCCCGGCGCGCCAGCTCCCTCACCAGATGGAGGCCGACGAAGCCCGTCCCGCCCGTGACGAGCGTCTTGGAGCCCTCCGCCATAGCGCGGGGATGGTAGAACGCCCGGCATGCCCTCGACTGCTCTCGTCGCCGACACGACCTCATACCTGCCGCCTGAGCTGACTGAGCAGCACGACATCCACCTCGTCAGCCTCTACGTGGGCATCGAGGGGGAGCAGGACCGCGAGTCCGACATCGACGACCTCCAGGGCTTCTACGAGCGCCTGCGGGCCTCCGATCAGACCGTGACCACCTCACAGCCCTCGGTCGGTGACTTCATCGCCGTCTACGAGCCGCTGCTCGCGGAGGACAGGGAGATCGTCTCGATCCACCTCTCATCGGGGATCTCGGGGACGTATGAGTCGGCGATGCAGGCGCGCGAGAGGCTGACCGCCGAGGGCAAGGGCGGCGAGCGGATCGTGGTCTGCGACTCGCGGACCGGCTGCGGCGGGATGGGCCTGATGATCCTGGCGGCGGCGAATGCCACCGAGAGGGGAGCGAGTGCCGCCGAGGCGAACGAGCGGGCGATGGCGGTCCGCGAGGAGCTCAAGATCTGGTTCGCCGTCGACACGCTCGACTACCTGCGGCGCGGCGGGCGGATCGGAGCGGCCCGTCACTGGATCGGGACCACACTCAAGATCAAGCCGATCCTCACGCTCGAGGACGAGATCACCCCGGTCGAACGGGTGCGGACGCGAAGCAGGGCCTTCGAGCGGCTGGTCGACTACGCGCGCCGGCGTCACGAGGCCGGGGCGGACGCCTGGGTCGTGCAGCACGTCCAGGATCCGCAGAACGCCGCCCGGCTGGTCGATGCCTGTAGGCCGATCTTCGGCAACGACCCGGTCTTCACCTCGGAGATCGGGCCGGTGATCGGGGCCCACGTAGGGCCCGGCCTGCTCGGGGTCGGCGGGGTGTCCTCGCAGGCCCTCGACGGCTGACGGTCGAAGCCCGGTTCAGGCGTAACTCAACGGCGACGGCGGAGAGCGATCAGGCCGCCGACCAGGACGCCGACCACAGCGGCGCCCACGGCGAGCTCGGTGCGGTGCTCCTGGAACTGCCGCTTTACGTCGGTGGCCTCGATCCAGCGGTGACGCAGGGCGTCGACCGACCGCGAGAGCTCCTCGCGCTGTTGCACGATGTCGCTGCGGATCTGCTCGGCCGAGCGCGTCCCGGGGGGCGGAGGCATCCTGCGCCCGTTGCCCCGGGTCTGAAGCGTGCGGCCCGCGGTTGATGCGAAGGGGCGCGACAGCAGTGCAAGCCGTTTAAGCATGGTGCTCCTCCTCCTGTCCGTCTCCGCCGTCGAACGCGGCCTTGATCTCCTTCGCCTCCTCGATCGCCATGTCGGGGGTCGGCGGTGCGCCGCGCTTGAACGAGCGCCAGGCGAACAGGCCCGCGGCGGCCCCGATCAGCAGGAAGAGCGCGGCCTCCACGAAGAAGCCCGCCCAGAAGTTGTTGAAGACGAGGTCGTTGAGGAGCCAGGCGACGCCGTGCATCAGGAGGAAGAGCGCGAGCACGACGAAGATCCCGGCCGCCAAACCGGCGACCGACCCGCGCAGCAGGCGGTTGACCTTTTCGGTGACCTCGGTCTTGGCGAGCTCGATCTCCTCGCGGATCAGGACCGAGGCGCGGTCCGAGACCTCGAAGACCAGCTCGCCGACGGTCATCTCCTCCGGCGCCTTGGCGCCGTTGCTCGGCACCTGCTTCTCCTGCGAGGTCTCCTCCTGAGAGCCGGGGCCCGATGCAGGTTGGCTTGACTCGCCGTTGCTCACTCGGGTGGGTCCTCGTTGAAGACTCGCCGCCAGATCACCTCGGAGGCCCGATGCGCCGCGACCGTCGCCAGTGCGCCGGTGCCCGCCAACAGCCCCGCCCAGATCAGTCTCCTCAGGATGTCGCTCTGCATGCTCGATTGGCCTCCTCGCCCGATGTCTCGCGCTACCCGGGCTATGGCGAGGAGTAAACCAAGTCAGGGGCCTGCGGGGTCGGCTGCTCGACCGCGCGCTCGGCGTAGGTTGCCCAGCGCTCGAAGAAGGCCCTGTAGACGGCGTGGGTCCACTCGGGATCCGCCGCCTCGAGCAGTCCGTGTGAGCCGGCGGGAAGGATCCAGACCCGGACCAGATCGTTGTCCTTGGCGGCTTCCGCCAGTTGCCGGCCCTGCTCCACCTTGACGATGTAGTCGTCCTCCGGATGGAGGATGAGCAGCGGAACCTTCGCGTTCCGGACGTGGTCGACACCGCGGGCGTGGGTCCAGATCTCGTCCGCGCTGACGCCGTAGTAGGGCGCCGAAACGAACTCCATTACCCGGTCCATGTCCTCGGCCTCCGGCGGCCAGCGGCCGGAGCGGACCCGGGAGATCAGAGCGGCCTCGAAGGCGCGGTGGAGCAGGTAGCGAGGGTGGTCGCGAGGCACGTCCTCGGAAAGGCGCGCCCAGGCCTCCTTCGGCACCGCCGGCGGCGAGACCGCGAGGATGCCGCCGTCCAAATCGGTGGTGGTCGCCTCCTGGTCGCAGGCGTTGAGCACCGAGCTGCCGCCGAGCGAGATGCCGAGCGCGCCGACGCTGGTCGAGCCCAGCTCCTTCATGTAGGCGGCGAGGGCGAGGACGTCGAGGCCCTCCTTCCAGCCCGCGGTGGAGGGCGCGGGGCTGGTCAGCTCGGTCATGCCGAAGCTGCGCAGATCCAGCGCAGCGACGTTGAACCCCCACTCGTAGAAGGCCCGCACGGCGATCTGGCGGACGTAGTCGAAGCGGCTCGAGGTGAAGAGCCCGTGGACCACGATTAGGCCCGGGCGCGCCGCCTCCTGGACGGCGATCGACGCCGCGATCCGCTCGCCGTCGGCACCCTCGACGATGTGGTCCTTGAACTGGCCGGGGTAGCGGTAGCCGATCACCGCCCCCTCGCGGTGCTGGGCGACGACGAAGTTGGAGATGTCGGCGAAACCACGACGGAGCTCGGCAAAGTTCGAGTGACGCAGGTGGTTCGGGACCGTGTGGAGGTCCGCCATCAGCGCCTCCATCGTCCGCCCGCGCTCGGGGGGAACCGGCAGGGGCCGCTGGCCGCGGCGCTCGAGCCCCCGGAGGAGATCCCTGACCCGCCCGCCGATCAGCTGGCCGAAGAGCCAGAGGGGCAGCAGGACGATCCCCACGATCACGTTGGCGAGCTTCGCGGCGCCGTGCAGGACGCGGTCCTGACGCTCGGTCCTGGCGAGGCCTTCCCACATAGGGTCGCGTCAGCCCGCCACCACGTCGCTGACCGGCCGCGGCTCGAGGCCGTCGCAGATGGTCTCGATCACCAGCTGCTTGGCGCGCTCGTAGTCGGCGCCGGTACCCGGAATCGAGCCGAAGATCCAGCCGGTGAGCAGCTGCTCGATCGCGCCGTAGAAGACCATCGCCGCGAAGTTGGGGTCGACGTCGTCGCGGAACTCGCCCTTGGCCTGCGCGTCGGAGACGATCTCGGCGACGAGGTCGTAGGCCTTGCGGATCTCCGGCAGGTGGGTCCGGCCGAAGCTGTTCGCCGCCCGGGTGACCTCCACGATGATCACCTTCATCAGCTCGGGCTCATGCCGGTAGGACTCGATGATGAAATTGGCGACGCCGGCGAGCTTGTCGCGCGGTGGGTCGTCGCTGCGGTGGATCTCCTGGCTCGCCTCGACCAGCAGCGCCCAGCGGTCCGAGAAGAGTTCGTTGAGCATCTGGTCCTTCGAGTTGAAGTAGTGGTAGACGAGGCCGTAAGCGACGCCGGCCTCGGCCGCGACGTCGGAGACGCGGGCCGAGTGGAAGCCCTGGCGGGCGAACACGGTGATCGCGGCATCGAGGATGGCGCGGCGCTTGTCGGGGGCGGGAGCCTGGGCCATCACCGTGATCCCGCCAGAGCGTCCTCGGGCCAGCGATAAGCCTCGGGGCGCCGGTGGCGCAGGGAGGGCAGGTGCTCGCGCGTTTCGTCCTGGTTGGCGAAGTCGAGATCGGCCGAGATGAAGCACTCGGTGTCAGGGGCCTGCGCCAGCACCACCCCCCAGGGGTCGACGATCATCGAGCGCCCGTAGCTGCGGTAGTGCGGCGGGGCGGAGCCGATCTGGCCCGCGGCCACCAGGAAGATCTGGTCCTCGATCGCGCGGGCGCGGATCAGCACCTCCCAGTGGTCTCGCCCGGTCCGCTCGGTGAACGCGGAGGGAACGGTGATCACGCGGGCGCCGCGCAGCGCGAGGATCCGGTAGAGCTCGGGGAAGCGGAGGTCGTAACAGATGGTCAGCCCGATGCCCGTGCCGTTGGCGTCGCCGACGGAGATCTGATCGCCCGCCTGCTCGATCGCCGACTCCCGGTACGAGACATCCCCGACCTCCACGTCGAACATGTGGATCTTGCGGTAGGTGGCGAGCCGCTCGCCCTCCGGGCCGAACATGACGGAGGTGTTGGCGAGCTTTTCCTGATCCGGGACGACCTCAGGCACGCTCCCCGCGACCAGAAAGATGCCGAGCTCACGGGCCCATCCCGCGGCCGCGCTCAGGGCGGGGCCGTCGAGTGGCTGAGCGAAGGAGCGAATCGCCTCCGGAGGGCCGAGAACGGTCCATTTCTCGGGCAGGAGGACGAGCTCCGCGCCGTCTGCCGCGGCGTCCCGCACGAGCCGCTCTGCGACCTCCAGGTTGCGGTCGTATTTCTCCGTGGAATTGAGCTGTACGGCTGCGGCGCGCATAATGTCCTGAGTGCGGCCCGGCTCGCGCTGGCTGATCCGGGTTCGGCTGACTGACCAGTCAATCTAGCGCCCGCACACCACGGACGGTGCGTTAAACGGTGCTTACGCGCGCGTTCCAGGCGCGCGGGTCGCGGGAAAGCGGAACGGAATGCCTCGCAGGTTCATACGGCGAACCAAGAGTGCCTTCGGCTCCCGATTCGACTCCCGAACTCAGGAATGGCGGGAAGTCGGGCTGGGGTCGGAGATCGACCGCGGGGATGCACGCCGCGGGCTCGGCGGCATCGTGGTCGCGATCGCCCTGATCGTTGGAGTGCTGGTGGTGTTCTCCGAGCGGAAGACGCTCTTCCCGGGCCATGGCGTCGAGGTCAGGGTGGCGACCGTGATCCTGCTGATTCTGCTGGGCTGGGGCCTGGCGCGATCACTGGGCCGGGGGCTCGGACCGCCCCTCTATCGCCGGCTCGATCCCGGCACGGCCGGCACGGTCGGGTTCCTGCTCCGCCTGCTGACGATCGTCGTGACGGTGGCGGTCGCCCTGCGGATCGCGGGCCTGAAGTCGGGAACTCTCGCCATCGGCGGCGGCTTCACGGCGGTGGTCCTGGGTCTCGCGGCCCAGCAGGTGCTCGGCAATCTGCTCGCCGGCGTGGTTCTGCTCACGAACAGACCCTTCCGGGTCGGGGATCGGATCAGGCTGCAAGCGGGGGCGCTGGCGGGACAAACCGAAGGGGTGGTCGGCCAGCTGGGGCTCTTCTATACGACCCTGATCAGTGGAGCCGACCGCATGCTGGTTCCCAACAGTGTGCTGCTCGAGTCTGTCGTTACCCCGTTGCGCGAACCGGACCGGGTGGAGTTCCGCGCCCGCTTCGACTCGCGGACAACCCCGCGCGAGGTCCAGGAGATGATTGAGAACGCGATCACGGTGCCGCTCCGCTACCCGCCGCACATCGCGGTAGAGGAGCTGGATCGGAGCGACGTCGTCGTCCGGATCGTCACCACGCCCATGGACGCGAGCGACGGGGCCAAGCTCGCCGAGGAGGTCCTGGCGGGCGTCCGAGCTACCGCAGGCGCGGAATCCGAACCGGAGCCGGACTCAGACGGCCGCGGACCGACCAACGAGGACGGGGGTAGCCGACCCGCATAGGATGCGCTGATGCAGGTCCTGGTGACCGGGGCCACGGGAAAGGTGGGC
>DATDJZ010000201.1:0-5143 GCA_036520315.1 Solirubrobacterales bacterium
CTCACCCGCGGCAACCCCACCCTTGAATATGGAGCGGCGACGATCACCGGGGTGACCTCGCGGCTCCTTCGCGGGTTATCGGTAGCGGCTAGCTCGCGTCGGCAGCGAACCGGTAGCCGACCCGCCGCACGGTGAGGACCAGCTCCGGGTTCTGCGGGTCACGCTCGACCTTCTGGCGCAGGTTCGAGATGTGGACGTCGCACGCGCGGACGTCGCCGCGGAACTCGGTCTGCCAGAGCTCCTCCATGATCTCCTTGCGCGAGAAGACCTGGCCCGGGTTGCCGGCGAGCAGGCGCAGGACCTGGAATTCGGAGCGGGTCAGGTTGGTCGGCTCGCCCCGGATCGTGACCAGGTGACGCGCCAGGTCGATCGAGACCGGCCCGGCCTCGATCTCGGCGCCCTCGCTGCCGTCCGAGCGATCGAGCTCGCGGCGGCGCAGCTGGGCCCTCACCCTGCCGAGCAGCTCGCGAACCGAGAAGGGCTTGGTGACGTAGTCATCGGCGCCGACCTCGAGCCCGACCACCTTGTCGACCTCCGCGTCCTTGGCGGTCAGCAGGATGATCGGCACCGGGCTGTGCGCCCGAACCTCCCGGCAGAGATCGAGCCCGCTCTTCCCCGGCATCATGATGTCGATGATCAGCAGGTCGAAGGAGTCGTCTGAGATCTGTCCCTCCGCCTCCTCCCCGTTCGCCGCGAGCGTCACCTCGAAGCCCTCCTGCTCGAGGGCGTAGCCGACCGACTCCCGCACCGAGAGCTCGTCGTCCACGACCAGGATGCGATTCGCTGCTGGCGATGTCGGATTCATGCCACCGGCGTGGGGGTCGGCTTGGCGGCCCGCAGGCGGACCCAGAAGGTGCTGCCCTCCCCGGCCACCGAACGGAGGCCGATCTGGCCCCCCATCACGTCCACCATCCGCTTGGCGATCGAGAGGCCGAGCCCGAAGCCCTCGCCCTCGAGGATGCCCGAGCCGCGGTAGAACCGCTCGAAGACTCGATTCTGCTCATCCGGCGGGATTCCCTTCCCTGTGTCCTGTACCTCGATCGTCACGCTGTTCTGTGTCCCGCGCGAGGCGCGAAGGGTAACCGTGCCCGGCGCGGGGGTGTACGCGCAAGCGTTCGACAGCAGCCCGATCATCACCTGGCGAAGCAGCACCGGGTCCCCCTCGGCGACGAGATCCGGCTCGACCTCGTCGCGGAACTCCACCCCCTCCGGGTTCTCGACGGCCTCCAGGGCCTCTTCCGCCGCGACCGTCACGTCCACGACCTGGGTCGGATCCCGCTCGCCCGCCGCCTCGACACGCGCGAGCATGAGCAGCGACTGGGTAAGGCGGGTCATCCTTTCGGCATCGATGGCGAGCCTCGCCAGGAACCGGTCGCGAGTCTCTGGGTCGTCCTTGGCCCCGCCGCGCAGCACCTCGATGCCGCTCATGATCCCCGCCAGCGGGTTGCGCAGCTCATGCGCCGCGTTCGAGACGAACTCGGCCTCGGCCTGCTCGCGCTTGAGCTCCTCGGTGCGATCGCGGACGACCAGCAGGACGGCGTGCTCGGCGGGCACACGCCGGGCCTGCACGCCGTAGAGGCGCCCCTCGATCGAGAGCACAGGGATCTCGTCCGCGCCGTACTCCCCGGCGCGCCGCAGTGACGGAACCAGGGCGGGTGCCGGCTTGCCGTTCCGGACCAGCCGGCCGGCGGCCGGGTTCGTGAAGCGCACCTCGCCGTCCTCGCCGGCGACGATCACCGCCTCGGTCAGGCCATCGAAGACGGCGGAAAGGCGGTCCCGCTCGGTGGCGAGCATGTGGAATGTCCTGCGGAGCTCCTGGCGCATCTTGTCCAGCGCCCGGGTTAGGTCGCCGACCTCATCGCCGCCACCCGGCGGCAGCGGCGCCTCGAAGTCACCGGCGGCCATCTGCTCCGCGGACCGGGCGAGGCGCCGGATCCGGATGGCGATCAGCGAGGAGGCGAGGAACCCGACCAGGATGCCGATCGCGATCGCGATCAGGAGTGCGCGCAGGCGATCCCCGCGGAGCTCGTCGAACGCATGGGTCAGGGCGGGGGGCGGCTCGGCGCGGACGATCACCGTGCCGCGGACCGGCACCTCGCCGCTGCCGAAGATCGGAGCTGCCGTGACGGTGACGTTGTCTGGGAGGCTCGCCCGGTAGCGACGGCCGTCGAGCGCGACGCGCAGAGCCTCCGGCCTCTGCTGCAGGCTGTCGAGCCCCTCGAAGCTCTGCCCCGGGGCGAAGGGGTGTCCATGTCGGTTCAGCGCCCAGGCAGTGAAGGTCGCGGTATCCGTCTGAGCCAGCACGTTGGCCGCGTGGAACTTGTCGACTCGCCCGAGGTCGTCCGCGAGGCTGGCCGTCTTGCCGACGGCCAGGTCCGCCGACTCGCTCTGCAGGGTGCGGCCGGAGGAGTCGTCCACGAAGATGTAGACGGCGGCGGCCGTGATCAGGCTGACCAGCGCGAAGGCAGCGCCGAGCCAGAGCCGCATCGGGATCCGGCGACCTCTCTCCCCACGCTTTACGGCCATCGTGCCCAGATTGTTACCGCTTGCTCACACCTCGGGTGCAAGCGTCGCTCGCAGACGCAGCCAGAGCGCCTCCAGGGCGAGCTCCTCGGAGACGTTGACCCGCAGGCGGCGGCGGGTGTCGAGCACCCACTCGACCGCCGCGCGGGCCCTGACCGGATCGAGACCGTCGGCGTCCTCCTCCAGCTGGTCACGCCGATCGATATTGAGCACCACTTCGTCGGCGCTGGCCGCGATCGCGGCCAGGTCGCGGTACCAGGCGCAGCAAAGAGCCAGGCCCAGGTCGAGTGCCTGCGTGCGGGCGCGCCGCTCGGTCCGCCTCACCTGCTCGACGGCCTCGCGGGTGAGCTTGCCCTTTCGCCCCCGCCGAGCGGTCGCCTCGGCCTCCTCGAGCAGCCGCCGCTCCTCCTCGACGCCGGCCCCCTCGCCGGCCTCGCTCGCCGCCGCCAGCAGCCCGCGCCAGGGCTCGGCGGCGGGCGACCCCGAGCGGGGGGCCCGGGCAGCTTCCTCCGCGATGGTCCGCAGGGCGGCGCCGCGCTCGTCGGTCAGCAAGCGGGCGAGCTCCACGTCGCCGCCGCTGAGGCGGGCGGCAGCGTCCCCCCCGTCTTCCGGCCCCAGCGTCTCGAGCACGGCGTCGGGCGCGAGCGGGCCGAACTCGATCGGGGCGCAGCGCGACAGGATCGTCTCGGCAAGCTGCTCGGGCTCGGAGCAGATCAGGATCAGATGTGCGAAGGGCGCCGGCTCCTCGAGGGTCTTGAGCAGGGCGTTCTGGCTCTCGTCGCGCAGGTCCTCGGCCTCCTCGATCACGAATACCCGGCGGCTTCCCTCGGCCGGGCTGAGGCTGGCGGCGCGGATCACCTGCTCGCGCACGTCGTCGACCAGGTGCTGGGCGCCGGGCGGCCGGAGCCAGACGAGGTCCGGATGCGGCGAAGGGTCGAGTAGCGCCCGGCGCCGGGCGTCATCCGGATCGGCGGCGCCCTCGGCGAGCAGCTCGGCGGCGAACGCCCGGGCCGCTTCGGCCTTGCCCGAGCCGCGGGGGCCGCGGAAGAGGTAGGCGTGGCCGGGCGCCGGCAGAGCGGCCGTCAGCGCGAAGGCCGCCCGGGGCTGATGCCGGGTCGCCTCGGCGAGAGCCTCGGGTATGGCGGGACTGCTCGCCGCCTCCATCATGCGCGAACCCCCTGCACCTCGGCCAGCACCGCCTCGTGCACGGCGTCGCGGTCGCCGTCCGCGTCCACGACCCTCACCCGCTCGGGGTGGCGGCGGGCGACCTCGTCGTAGCCCTCGGCCACCAGCCGCTGCAGCTCGATTCCCTCTCCCTCGAAACGGTCGGCCTTGCGCCTCCCGATCCGAGTCGCCGCCCGCTCCGGTTCGATGCGGAGCAGGATCGTCAGGTCCGGCCAGACGCCCCCGGTCGCCAGGTCACAGATCTCCTCGACCCGCTCGGCCCCGAGCCCCCTGGCTACGCCCTGATAGGCGACGCTCGAGTCGCTGAAGCGGTCGCAGACCACGTCCTTTCCTCGCTCCCGAGCCGGCCCGATCACCTGCGACACCAGCTCGGCCCGGGCGGCGCAGAAGAGCAGCAGCTCGGCGAGCGGGTCGAGCTCGAGTCCGGGGTCCTTGAGCAGCTCGCGGATCCGCTCGCCCGTCCTGGTGCCCCCCGGCTCGCGCACCAGCACGACGTCCCCGCCGAGCGCGGAGGCGAGCAGCTTGGCCTGGCTCGTCTTGCCGGAGCCATCGATTCCCTCGAGTGAGATGAACATCGGTGACCCAGGCTAACCCCAGGCAACGACGCGGGTCCGGCTACTTCTTCGCGCGGGGCTTGCTACTGGAGCCGTTCTTGTCGCGGGCGCCGTTGCCCGAGCCCGAGCCGTTTCGGGCCCGCTTCACCTTCGTCGCCGAGGCCTGGCCGGCGATCTTCTCGGCCTCCTTGACGCCCTCCTCCGCGTCCGCGTCGTCGCCGTCACCCTTGCCGTCCTTCGCCCCGGCCTCCGCAGCCTCCTTCGCCGCCTTCGCGGCCTCGCGCTCGGCCCGGCGGCGCTTCATCTCCGCCATCGACGGGCACTCGTCGTTCAGACAGAGCTTCCAGGGGCGCCCACGCCACGGGATCACCTGCAGGCGCGGCGTGCGGCCGCAGACCGAGCAGACCTCCTCGATCTTGTAGAGGCCCCTGACCCGCTGGGGCAGCGGGAAGGTCTGGTCGCAGGAGTCGGGCGAGTCGGGGTTGTCGCCGTCCCAGCCCTGGCAGCCGACGAAGCGCTTGCCGGACTTGCGGGCCTTGATGATGCGAAGCATGTTCGGGGAGCCGTCCTCCTGCTTGCGGCCGGCCTCCTGGCAGACGATGCACGGGCCCAGGATCCGGTCCTGGTCCATCCCAGCCCAGACCTCGCGCGCGAACTTGCGCCACTTGGCGTCCTCCTCGTCCGTGCTGACGTCGTCGCCCATCTCGTCGAAGGCCGAGCGCAGCATGTCGCGGCTGTCGGCGAGCACCTGGTCCTTGGTCATCTCGCCGGCGGCGATCTGGTCCATCTCCGCCTCCATCTCGGCGGTCATGTCGGGCGTCGCCATCCGCGGCACGTAGTGCTCGAAGGCCTTCGACATCGCGATCCCGGTCTCCGAGGGC
>DATDJZ010000202.1:0-7053 GCA_036520315.1 Solirubrobacterales bacterium
GAGGGACGCTGCACTCGGCGAGAGCTTCACGGTGGCGCTCGTCGAACAGCCCTATCGCGTCGCCGGCCGACGCTCGCCCGCGTCGGCCAAGCGCCTGGACGAGGCCTGGGTCGCGGTGATCGACCATCTCCGGGAAGACCAGCTCGAGGGCCTGCCGCTGGTCGTCGGCGGGCGCTCGCTCGGGGCCCGGGTCGCCTGCCGCACAGTCGAGATGACGGACGCGGCGGCCGTCCTCTGCCTCGCCTTCCCGCTCATACCCCCGCGGCGAGGCGACAAGCCACCTCAAAGCCGGCTGCCGGAGCTGGAGGCGGTCACCGTCCCGGTGCTGGTCGTCCAGGGCGAGAGCGATCGCTTCGGCATGCCGCCCGAGGGGCCCGACCGGCGGGTGGTGAGGGTCGCGGGGGACCATGGCCTGAAGGTCGATACCGACGCCATCGCCGAGGCGGTCTCCGCCTGGCTGGCGTCGCTTCCGCTGGGAGCGGCAGCGGGCCGCTAGCGGGCGTAGGCGAGCTCCCACATCTGCAGATAGGCCTCTGCGGACCGGAAGAGCGAGCGCACCGCCGTGCCCCCGCCGTGCTGCTGCATGTCTGCCAGCAGGTCCGCAATCAACCCGTAGTGCGCGACGCCATCGGTGTTCAGGTCGAACGACCGGGTGCCGCTCTGCTGGCGCTGGACGCGCACGTTGCAGTAGAGGGCGCGGAAGGGATAGGAGACCGGCGCCTGCGCCGCGTCCGGCTTCGGTCCGGGAAGGGAGGAGAAACCACCCGTATCCGTGCCGAGGCCGACCCCGAAGAAGTGGTGTCTGCTCCGGTCGGACTTCAGCTCCTCGACCTTGGCCGCCAGCGCAGAGGCCGTGTCCGCCTTCGCGGCTGCCATGCCGCCGAACCGGTAGAGCTGCTTCAGCTGGTCGGGAGTCCAGAACCCTCCCGTGCCAGTGTGGCTGGAGACCAGCGGATAGCGGCGGCGCTTCGCCATCCTGAGGACGGTCTCGCGGGCCCACTCGCTCATGTGATCCATCTCGATCAGCATGTGGTTCGCCATCAGGCGCTTGATCAGGTAGGCGCCCAGCGGCGTCAGGCCCTTCGAGTTGCACTGCACCCCGGGCGGGTAGGTGGGCATCCCGGCGTCGGCGAGCGGCTTAGCGGCCGGAAAGAAGTTGGCGAGAACGCCGAGCTCCGGCGGGCTCAGGGTGTCGACGGTCTCCCCCTGGCCGGGCTCGGGACAGGGGCCTGTGCGGAAGTAGTGGCCCGTCTGGAAGGCCTCGAGGATGTTGATGAACGTCCCCCTGCCGCCCCCCTCGAGCGCCGCCCCGCCGAAGGCGTTGTCCGTCCAGTGCATCGGGAAGACGCTGCGCACCCCCAGCCGGCGTGCCCTGCTGATCCCCCGATCGATGTCCCGCTTGCCGCACTGCGGGAGGTCGAGGCGCTCGCTGCAGCCGAAGAGGTTGGACGACTCGATCCCGATCAGCACGGCGAGCTTCCCGCGCTCGATCGCCTCTCTCGCCTGGCGCGGGTTGTAGACGAGGCGGAACCAGCCCTTGCCCTTGCCGCCGGCCTGGGCGTCGACGTAGGCCTGGAGGTCGCGCAGCGTCTGGATCTGCTCGCGAACCGCCTCCGTCTCGTCGCAGGAGTGGACCCTCACCGGCTCGATCTCGCAGATCGCCTCATCCTCGACGGTCTGGGCCACGACCAGCCGCTCGCCGGCCATCCAGTTCCGCTTCAGCCAGACGTAATAGATCTGCTGGTGGGTGATCGTGTCGTTCACGGGCCAGCCGGCGAAGGTCGGCCACCCGTGCGTGTCGTGTGTGCCGAAGGGCAGGCCGGTCCGGAGCAGGTTCCCGGTGACGTCGAGGCTGCCGTCGGCGCCATGCTCGTCCGCGTCGTGGCCCAGCGCTTCCGAGATGCCATAGCGGCTGAACGGCTGCCCGTAGATGATCGCCCCGCCAGCGCGCTGGTTGGCGGTGATGTGCAGATGCATGTCGGCGAAGCCGACGACGTTGCCCTTGCGGTCGGTCCCGCGGAAGGGCCTCCCCGTCGCGCTCACGTTCGCCTCAGGGAACTGGGCGCAGCCCCGGTGGCGAACGGGGACGAAGAGGGTGGCCCTGCCCTGTCCGGCGGAGAGCGTGAGATCACCCGAGCCCCGGGCGGCGAGCGAGCGCCGCTGCCCCACCGGCCGCAGTGACAGCGCTCTGCCGGACTGGGAGACGCGCCAGTCCGTCGCCGGCCCTGGCGATTGGGTGCGCCCGATCGCACCGGCCGAACCGAGGGCCAGCAGACGGCCGTCCTGGTCCATGGGGAGGTAGCTCCGCAGGCTCGAGGGCTTCCAGAAGAACGCGGCGGCGCGAGTCCTGCCCGGCTGGTCAGCCCGATAGGTCTCGCCGCTCGTCCCGAGGAAACGGCCCGTCGAGACGGACCTGAGCGCGAAGCAGGCGTTGGCCAGGTGCGCCGGCTTGGCGTTCTTCCGCGTGGCCGCCCCGGCCGTGCCCGTGGACGACACCAGGGCCGCAAGAGCCGCACCGAGAGCCAGACATCCAGTCACCCACCGGCGCATCAGGACCGGGAGCTTATTGGCCGTTGATCATCTGGACGAGGCTGCCCCTGCCGATCGTGCTGAAGAAGAAGCCTCGCGGCGTGCCCCCCACCGGGGTGACCGTGGCGCGGACGACCTCAACACCCTCGTAGGTGCTGGTTTCGACGTTCGGCGCCCGGACCTCGGCCGCAACCGGTGTATCGGTGCGAGGGTCCCTGGCGCCTGGGGCCAAGGACACCCTGAGGTTCGCCGCCACCTCCCGCTCCCGGTCCTCTGTCCCGCCGAGAACGCAGAGGATTTCACGCCCGTGCGCGATCCCCATGGCGATGAGCTCGACTCCGACCTCGGTCGAGATCAGCAGCTTGTCCGGGATCATCCGTGCCGCGACCACGTCGCCGAGACAGTCGGCCGCGGCGCGGTAGAGCGGCTGCTCGATCAGGCGGCCACCGTGCCCCAACAGTGCGGCGCGCGAGGTCAATGAGATCGCGAGCACGGCCGACGAGGGCCCGAACGCGTCCCGGGCCCCCAAACCGAAGACGCCCGCGCTGAGCAGTGGCTCGGGCACCTGGGCGTAGGGACCCACGTCCACGAGCTCGACCCCGTCGCCATTCTTCACGTGGCCTCCGGCACGAACGAGCGCGTCGCGAAGGCCGGCGCCGTCGACCCCGTCCAGCCGCAAGCCGAAGGCATAGGAGCCGCCCACGGAGACCAGCCGCTGGGCAGAGAGGGGGTCGACACCGAAGCGGCGGCGAAGGACCGCCCGGGCCTCCACCACGCTCTCGGCATTCGGCGCCAGCGCACGGCCGATCAGCCTCGGTGGGATGCCGGCCTGACGCGCCTGCGCCGGCTCGGACCAGCCGACACCGAGTGAACCGTGCTCTCCGCCGCCGCCGATCTCGCTCAGTGCGTCGGCCAGCGGTCCCGAAGGCCGGGGAGGCGAATCCTCGCCGCAGCCGATCAGGGCGAGTGCGAGGAGGAGGGTCAGGCCGGCCCCGAGCAACCCCGCACGGCTAGCGGTGGAGCTCGGCAAGACGCTCTGCCTCCTCCTTCAGTTCCCGGCGCGCCGCTGCATCGAGCTTGCCGAACGGCTTCGTCTTGATCTTGCCCTTCTCGAACCGCCAGGTGCCGGCCACCTGCCCGTCGACCAGGAAGGTCGAGACAGACTGCGGAGTGCGCGTGCTGAAGACCTTCGGCCGGTGCTCCTCGGGCAGCACGCCGGCGCGGCGGGCGTGGGCCAGCAGGGTCGCGTCCCAGATGGGCAGGAGACGGACCGGAGCCGGCGTCTCGGGGTCGGGCAGGGGCGCCCGAGGCAGGTCGAGCAGCTCGATGCCGTCCTCCGCGACGAACCTCCGCAGCCTGATCCGCTCCAGGCTGGGAGCGAGCCGCTTCGGTGGCAAACCCGCCCAGTTGGCGATCTCGTCGACGGCCGCGGGGCCGAACCCGGTCAGGTAGCGCCGAATGAGGAGCTCGATCCCCTGCGCCTCGTCGAGCTTCGCCGGCTGCGGGCCGAGCCAGTGCTCCGCCGCGGCGTAGAGGTCGGCGCGGCGCCGCTCCCAGGTCCCGGACGGCGGCACCCTGACCAGGTCGATCCACATATTGACCCCGTTGGTGACCACGCTGTCGGAGCCGAGCAGCTCGTGAATCTCCTTGCGGGTCATCGTCTCGTCCCCGAGCCGGCGACGAAGCTTCCCCGCGGCCGCCGACATCTGAGCGGCGCTGTAGTCGCTCCGGTAGGTCGCCTTCAACCAGAGCTCGCGGCGCCCGCGCCGGATTCCGATCGCGGCGGGCCAGTAGTCCGAGCTCGAAACGAGGTGGATCGTGGCCCGCATCAGCGTCCCCTGGGCCGCCGAGGGGCGCTCCAGTGCCTGGTCGAGCTGATCGCGCCCGAAGTCCTTCATCCGTGTCCACAGGCCGATGTACATCGAGGGGGCGTACTGGGCCTGCAGGGTGCCCATGCGATCGAGCACCTTGGGGACCGCCGCCCCGCTTCGTTCGAGCAGCAGCTGCCGGGCGAGGAGGGCGCGATTGAGGTCGCGCTCGGTGAGCGTTCGTTCGCGGCTCACGCCTGCAGGCTATTGAGACGAAATCCTCGGCCTCGGCCATTGATGATTTGCAGGCATTTCGACCGTGCGGTGAAAACGCCCCGCCCGTTTTCCGACAGGCGTCCAAAGATTGGCCGCGAGGGCGCTCATACCTTGCTACGCGACGGAAGACCGCGACCGCCGCGGCTGGCCTCGGCGGGCATGGAAAGGAAGGGAAATGAGTCGAAAGTTGCTTTGGGCCCTCGCCCTTGCAGGGGTTTTGGTGCTCGCGCTGCCCACCGCGGCGTTCGCCCAGGACCCGACGCTCGATGACACGATCTCCTCGCTGAACACGATGTGGGTCGTAGTTGCCGGTGTCCTGGTGATGTTCATGCAGGCGGGGTTCGCCCTGCTCGAGATCGGCTTCTCGCGAATGAAGAACGCGGGGTCCGGGATCGCCAAGATCCTGGTCAACTTCTCGATCGCGTCGATCGCCTATTGGGCGGTCGGATTCGCGCTCGCGTTCGGCGGAGCCGGTGCGATTGCCGGCACGCACGGGTTCTTCCTCAACGTGAGCGGAGACCCCGCGCAGGCCGCATCGCAGATTCCGCTGTTGGACGTCGTGAACATCAGCCCCGCGTCGCTCCTGTTCTTCCAGTTCGTCTTCTGCGCCGTATCGCTGGCGATCATCTGGGGAACCACGCTGGAGCGGATCAAGTTCGCCGCCTACGTGATCTACGCGATCATCTTCAGCGCGCTGATCTATCCGATCATCAGCCACTGGATCTTCGGCGGTGGCTGGCTGCAGGCCAACCTCGGCATGCAGGACTTCGCCGGATCGACGGTCGTCCATCTGATCGGCGCGACGGGCGCATTCGCGGCGCTGCTGCTGCTCGGCGCCCGGCGCGGGAAGTACGGGGATGACGGCAAGCCGCGGGCGATCCCAGGGCACTCGATGCCGCTGGTCGGGCTCGGCGTCCTGATCCTGTGGCTCGGCTGGTTCGGGTTCAACCCGGGCTCCACGCTCGGCGCCCTCGGCAATCGGTTCGCCGAGGTGGCTCTGGTCACCAACCTGGCGGCCGCCGCCGGCGTGATCACCGCCGTGTCGACGATGTACCTGATGCGAAAGACCATCGACATCGGGATGGCGGGCAACGGCGCCATCGCCGGTCTCGTCGCGATCACCGCCCCTTCCGGCTACGTGGAGTTCTGGGCAGCGCCGATCATCGGTGCGATCGCGGGTGTCGTCGTGGTGTTCGGCGTTCTGACGATCGACAAGTACCTCGACGACCCGGTCGGTGCGCTCTCGGCGCACGGACTCGCCGGAATCGTGGGCACGCTCTGCTGCGGGATCTTCACCTCCCCGCGGCTGGCGGAGCTCAACGGCGTCGGCGACCCGGGCCTGTGGTACAGCGGCAGCTTCCACCAGCTGGGCATTCAGGCGCTCGGCATCCTGGTCGCGTTCGTGTCCGTGTTCGTGGTCTCATACATCGTGTTCGCCGCGATCAAGCACACGATCGGTCTCCGCGTGACGCCCGAGGAAGAGGACGCCGGGCTCGACATCTCCGAGCACGGCATGTACGGCTACCCCGAGCAGTTCATCCCGCAGCCCGAGTACCCGGGTGCGGCGAGCGGGCCTCTGCCCGTTGGCCAGCCCGCCCTCGGGACCACGGCGATGACCGCGGACGCCAACGCCAAGTAGGGAGGTGAACATGAAGAAGATCGAGGCATTCATCCGACACGAGGCGTTCGAGCCGATCCGGACCGAGCTGCTCGACAAGGGGTTCCCCTCCCTGTCGATCGGCGAAGTGAAGGGATCCGGGCGCCAGAAGGGCGTGGTCGAGACCTACCGCGGCTCTAGTCTGACCGTCAACGTGCGACCGAAACTGAAGGTGGAGGTCGTGGTCGAGGACAAGGACAAGAGCCTGGTGGTCGAGACGATCCTGAAGCACGCCAGGACGGGCGACGTCGGGGACGGGAAGATCTTCGTCCTGCCGGTGGAGGAGGCGATACGCATCCGCACCGGCGAGGAGGGCGAAGCGGTGCTGCAGGCGCACCAGGGGGAAGAGATCCCCGCCTGAGGCAGGCTGTTTTCGATGAGAGGGCCGGGCCAGGCGCCCGGCCCTCTTGCGTTCCGGGGCGTCGGTCCCCCTGAACGCTCGCTGCCTCGGCCGGATTCGCCGGTCAATACCCTTGCTGGAATGAAAATCGACGAAATGCTCAACTCGAAGAGGCCGGTGTTCTCGGTCGAGTTCTTCCCTCCCAAGACCGAGGAGGGCCGCCAGACCCTGTTCGAGACGGTGGAGGTCCTGCGCAAGCTCGATCCCCACTTCTTCTCGGTGACCTACGGGGCGGGCGGCGCCACCCGTGAGGGCACGCTCGAGACCACCAGGGCGATCCGAGACGAATACGACTCGGAGGCCATGGCGCACCTGAGCTGCGTCGGAGAGACCACGGAGCGCCTGCGGGAGATGATCGACCGGATCGCGGACTCCGGGATCGA
>DATDJZ010000203.1:0-14752 GCA_036520315.1 Solirubrobacterales bacterium
GGGGTACCCGCCTGGCGTGCCTGGAGATGATCCGCTCGGGGACCACGCGTTTCTTCGACATGTACTGGCACGGGGTGGAGGCCGCCCGGGCGGCGGTCGACGCGGGGCTGCGCGCGGCGATCAGCAGCGTCCTGATCGACCAACTCGACCCCGCCAAGGGCGAGGGGATGAGGGGCGAGGTGCTCGAGTCGCTCGACCGGATCGCCGAGGCCAACCCCCGCGTCAGCCCCAGCCTCGGCCCGCATGCGATCTACACGGTGAGCTCCGAGTCGCTCGCCTGGATCGCCGAGGTTGCCGCCGAGCGACAGATTCCCTTACAGATCCATATTTCCGAGACCGAGCAGGAGGTGAGTGACTGCCTCGAGGCCCACGGTAAGCGCCCTGCCCCGTATCTCGACGAGCTCGGCTTCCTCGGAGCGCGAACGCTGCTCGCGCACGGCGTCTGGCTGGACGAAGCAGAGCTGGAGCTGATCGCCGAACGCGGCGCGACCGTGGTCACGAATCCCGCCGCCAACATGAAGCTCGCCGTCGGGGGGGTCTTTCCGTATCCCGAGGCGGCGCGAGCCGGCGTCGCGGTCGGCCTGGGCACTGACGGCGTCTCCTCGAACTCCAATCTCGACATGTTCGAGGAGGTGAAGCTCTTCGCCCTGTCCCAGAAGTACGCGAGCCGAGATTCATCAACGCTGCCGGCTGGCGAGGCGCTGGCGATCGCCCGGGGCCAGCGCTCGTCGGCGCTCGGCGCCACGCCGCTGGAGGTCGGGCAGCCGGCGGACTTCCTCCTGCTTCGTGGGTCGGACCCGGAGCTCTCCGCCGGAGACCTCGACGCGGGGCTGGTGTACGCCGCCGCCGGCTCGGTGGTCGACACGACCGTGGTCGCCGGCCGGGTGTTGATGCGAGAGCGGGTCGTGCATGGCGCCGACGAGCTGGTCGCGGAGGTGCGCGCCCGGGCGGCGCGCCTCACGGCCTGACCCCGGTGCGGCGATATACGGTGTGCGAGATGAACAACACCGGCGACTGGCGCGGCGAGACGCTCTCGAGGATCCGAGGGCTGATCAAGCAAGCGGACCCCGAAGCCGTGGAGGAAGTGAAGTGGAGAAAGCCCTCGGCTCCGGCCGGTGTACCCGTCTGGTCCCACGACGGGATCATCTGCACAGGCGAGATCTACAAGGGCCACGTCAAGCTGACCTTCCCCAAGGGTGCTCAGCTCGAGGACCCAAAGCGGCTGTTCAACGCCGGCCTCGACAGCAAGACCCGACGCGCCATCGACCTGCACGAAGGTGACCAGATCAACGAGGCTGCGTTCGAAGCGCTGATCCGCGAGGCCGTCGCGTTGAACGAGTCATCAACCCGCTAGTCCACCATGCGGACCCAGGCGCGGTTCCCCGAGGTACCCGAGGCGAAGGGGCACTACGAGAGCTTCTATCTCAAGCTGGTCCAGCCCGGCGGGGGCCGAGGGGCCTGGATCCGCCACACCGTTCACAAGCGCCCCGGCGAGCAGCGGACCTGCGCCCTCTGGTTCGTCCTCTTCGACGCGAGCGCGGCCGGGCCGCGTGCCACCAAGCGGCAATTCGGCGCCGACGAGCTCGGGGCGGACGCCGGCACCTACATCCGCGTCGCCGATGCGACCCTCACCGACGGCCGCGCCACCGGGCGGGTGATCACGGACGCGCTCGACGCAAGCTGGGACCTGACCTTCTCCGATGAGCACGAGGCCTTCCACCACCTCCCTCGCGAGTTCCTCTACCGGGCGCCCCTCCCGAAGACCAAATTCCTGAGCCCGTACCCGGACGCGGTCTTCGACGGACACCTCGAGCTGGACGGGGAGCGGATCGAGGTGGAGGGCTGGCGCGGGATGATCGGCCACAACTGGGGAGCCGAGCACGCCGAGCGCTGGGTCTGGGTTCAGGGGTCGGGCTTCGAGGACCGCTCGCCAGAGGACTACTTCGACATGGCGGTCGGCCGGATCAAGGTCGCGGGCCGGACCACCCCGTGGGTCGGCAACGCGATGCTGATGCTCGACGGCAAGGCGCACCGCCTCGGTGGCTTCGGCCACGTCCCGAGCACCGAGGTGAGCGAATCACCTACCGGCGCCTCCTTCGAGCTCAAGGGAAAGGGTGTGAAGGTGAGGGGGAGGGTCGGCGCGCCGGCCAAGGACTTCGTCGCCTGGGTCTACGCCGATCCGGTCGGCCCCGAGCACAACACGCTCAACTGCTCGATCTCCGATCTCGAGCTGCAGGTCGAGCTCGACGGGGGGCCCGCCGAGACCCTCGAGGTCTCGGGCGCAGCGGCCTACGAGTTCGGCACCCGGGACAAGGGCCACGGCATTCCGGTGCAGCCCTACCCGGACGGGTAGTCACTCGCCCGGCCGCTAGTCCAGCGCTTCGAACTCGGCGTCCGTAAGCTCGATCTCGAGCGCGCCGAGGTTCTCCCGCAGGTGGTCGATCGAGCGCGTGCCCGGAATCGGCAGCATCACCGGTGAGCGGCGAAGCAGCCAGGCAAGCGCGATCTGGGCCGTCGTCGCGTCATGGGCCCGGGCGATCTCTGCGAGCGCCGGCGGCGCGTTGCCCTTGAGCGGGAAGTATGGAACGAAGACGATCCCGTTCTCCTCGCAGTACTCGATCACGTCGTCCGAGCTTCGATCCGCGACGTTGTAGTGGTTCTGCACGGCCGAGATCGGGACGACGTCCCGCGCAGCGTCCAGCTGCGGAACGTCGACGGCCGAGATCCCGATCTCCCATATCTTCCCGGTGTCGCGGTACTCCGCGATCGCCCCGAGGCTCGTCTCGAGGGGCGTCTCAGGGTGAACGCGGTGCAGGTAGTAGAGATCGATCGCGTCGGTCCTCAGGCTCTCGAGGCTCTGCTCGATCTGTGCGCGGAGCTCCTCCGGGCTGGCGGTGCCGGCGTAGCCGCCCTTCGTCGCGACCACGAGCCCGTCGGGCTTCGGCGAGAGCGCCTCGCCGATCGTGCGCTCTGACTCGCCGCCGCTGTAGGTGACGGCGGTGTCGATCATGCCGAGGCCCGCCTCGATCGCCTCGCGCAGGAAGGCGTGGCTCTCCGGAGTCGAGGTCAGCCGGTTGGTCCCGAGGCCAATCCGGGCGACCTCGGTACCCGTGACCGTCAGGGTCCGAGACGCCGCTGAGGGCTGAGTGGCCATGCCCTCAGAGTAAGCACAATCAAACGGGTCGCGCTGGCGCGCGCCCTCGCATCACTTCCTCTTGAAGAACGCCCAGGTGTCGGGCAGGCCGAGCGCGCTCCGCAGGTCCGGACCGTCGACGGTCGTCGTCCCGCCGGTGCCGACCAGGTTGGCGCGCACGATCCTGGGCGAGGTTCCGCGCTGCGTGACGGCAACGTTCTTGAGCTTGCCCCGCAGCCCGATCGAGCGGAGCGCGGAGTTCATCCGCCCGAGGGAGAACTTCCGCTTCCAGTGCTCGTAGGGCGAGCCGGCGCCAGCCTCGAAGGGGTCGTCGACCCCGCGCAGGTAGGGGACGGGGGGTTGACCGAAACCGAGGGACGAGAATTCGATGTTCTCCGTGTGGCCGCCGGAGGTGGAGAAGAAGAAGGTCTGCGCGACCGTCCCCGCGTAGAGGACGACCTGCAGGCGGGTGGCGGCGACCGCCTGGTCGGTCTTGGCAGTCTCGGCCCCGACGCCGCCGTAGGCCTGGCTGCGGGTGTCGTCGTAGAGGTCGAAGTTCCCGCCGCGAACCCCGCTCGAGAGGGCGTAGGAGCGGACGGCGACCGCCTGCGCCTTGAGCGCCTCGATCGGCCAGGAGGCCGGCGACTCCTTCGCGACCACGCCCCGCACGTAGTCCTCGATCTCCACGACGTTGATCGCCTGCAACGAGCTGCCGGACGCCCTCACCTCGAGCGAGCCGCGGTAGGTGCCCTTGCCGCCGACTGTGATGGTGGGGGATCCGGCGGCGGTCATCGCCGCCCCGCAGCGGGCGATTCGCCTGCCCTTCTTGTTCCGGACGACCACGCCGGAGCCCTTGCGCTTGGCGGCGTAGCCCTTGCCCGGGCTGAGCCCGGCGCCGCAGGCCGAGCCGGCGCCACGGAAGGAGACGCTGCGCGCGCCGTCGCGGAGCAGCACCCGCACGGAGCGGTCCGCGGTCGTCCCGATGGTGGTGCCCGTGTAGTAGTGGGTCAGGATCTGGTCGTACTTGAAGCCCTGCTTGGCGTAGCCGTAGGCGCCGTATTGGCTCATGCCAACCCCGTGGCCGAAGCCGGCGCCCTTCACCACCCAGGTCTTGGCCTTTGCCGCCTTGTGGACCACCGGGCTGTCAAATCTCGCCGAGGCGCCCGCCGGCAGGGCGAGCGCGAGTAGCAGCGCGGCGAGCGGAATCGTACGTAGCCCCCGAAGCATCGCCTCTGCATAACGGGTCCGGCGGCGGGAAGTTGCGGCGAGCTAGGCTCTGGGTAGGCCCTACGCGAGGGTGCTCCGCCGAGGAGCAACCCGTTTGAAGGAGAGGATTGATGGCGACAGAGACGATTCAGGCGACGGATCACAAGCTCTACGTCGCGGGTGAGTGGATCGAGACCGGCGAGTGGTCCGAGGTGCAGGCGCCCTACGACGGAACCGTGATCGGCCGTGTGCCCAAGGGCGACGCGGCGCTCGTCGGGAATGCCGTCGAGGCCGCCCGTGCCGCGTTCGATGCCGGCGGCTTCCCTGCGTATCAGCGCGCCGCGATGCTCGACCGGGCCGCCGAGCTTGTCGCCGAGCGCGAGGACGACCTGACGATGACGATCGCCGCCGAGGCGGGCAAGCCGGTGAAGGCCGCCCGCGTCGAGGCCCAGCGCTGCGTCTCCACCATGCAGTTCTCGGCTGTTGCCGCCCGCACCCTGACCGGCCACACCGTCCCCATGGAGGCCGGCGCCGCGGGCGAGGGCAAGCTCGGCATCGTGATCCGGGTCCCCTACGGCGTGGTCGGCGCGATCAGCCCGTTCAACTTCCCGCTCAACCTGGTCGGTCACAAGCTCGGCCCCGCGATCGCCGCCGGCAACGCGATCGTCCTGAAGCCCGCGGGCCAGACCCCGATCTCCGCGATCAAGCTGGCCGAGGTCTTCTACGACGCCGGGCTCCCCGAGAACTGGCTCCAGGTCGTCTGCGGCCCGGGCTCCGAGGTCGGCAACGCGATAGTGGAGGACGATCGCATCGGCGCGATCACCTTCACGGGCTCCGCGCCCGTCGGCTGGAGCATCCGCTCTAAGGCTCCCCACAAGAAGGTCAACCTGGAGCTCGGATCGACCGCACCGCTGATCGTGAACGAGGACGGCGACTGGGAGACGGCGGCCGACAAGGCGAAGCTGCACGCCTACTCCCACGCGGGTCAGAGCTGCATCTCGGTGCAGCGGATCCTGCTCCACGAGTCGATCGCCGACCAGTTCACCGAGCGGTTCGTGAAGAACGTCGAGTCCCTGGTCACCGGCGACCCGATGGACGAGAACACTGATGTCGGGCCAGTCATCTCCCAGGGCGACCGCGACCGCGTCAAGGAGTGGATCGATGAGGCCGCGGCGAAGGGCGGGGAGATCCTCACCGGCGGCGACCTGGTCGACGAGGACCGCTGCATCGCCCCGACGGTGATCAGGGGAGAGCCGAAGGAGTGCCACACCTGGAAGGACGAGATCTTCGGGCCGGTGGCGACGATCCACACCTTCAAGACGTTCGACGAGGCCCTGGAGATGGCGAACGACTCCCGCTACGGCCTGCAGGCCGGCGTCTTCACCCGCGACGTGGGCAACGCGAAGAAGGCCGGCGAGACCCTCGAGTTCGGCGGCGTGCTGGTCAACGAGGTGCCGACGTTCCGCACCGACCAGATGCCCTACGGCGGCGTCAAGGATTCGGGCAACACCCGCGAGGGCCCGCACTACACGGTCCGCGAGCTCACCGAGGAGCGCCTGGTCACCATCCAGGGCTAGTCCGACGGACGGACTAGACCAGTCGGCCAACCGGGTGCGGAGTCTCGTTAGCCCCGGTTAATCTCGTCGCCAATGAAGGGGGAGGGGAACGGATTCCGTCGAGCGATTGCCCTGAGCGCGGCCGTGATCGCCTGCGCTGCCCTACCGGCGTCTGCTTCGGCGGTGACCACGACCCGCTACGCCGCGCCGGGCGGCAACGCAGCCGACACCGTCTGCATCACGCCGGACGCTCCGAAGTGCAGCGTCGGGACTGCGGCTGCGGGCATCGACGTCGATGCGGACGACGAGGCAGTGATCCTGCCGGGCAACTACTCCGATACCGCGGGTGACCTCGACGGCGACGTCGGTCCGTCCGGAACCGGGAATTCAACCGACCACGTTGTCCAGCCGACCGCCGTGAACGTTCACGGAGCGAGTGGACAGCCGCGGCCGGTGATCACCCTGAACACCGACACCTTCTATGGGGCATTTCTCCTTGGGAGTCCGGGGACGCTGTCGGACCTCGAGATCGTCACCTCCGTCTCCACGAGCAACCTCACGACGTTCGGTGGTAGCAGCACCGCCATCGTCGATCGGGTTGCCGCTCGCTCGAGCAAGGACAATGCGCTCGTCTGCAACATGGCGGGCGGGACGATCCGGAATTCGGCCTGCCTCAGCTCCGGCAGCGGCGGCACGGCCCTTGGCGCGAGCACCTTCATCGGGGGCACGTTCACGACCAACATCCGGAACGTGACGGCGATTGCCTCCGGGACCGGCTCCTACGGAGCTTTCTACTTCTACGCCACCGCCTCTCCGCCTGTAGGTCCCACGATCACGGTCTCGGCCAAGAGCCTGGTCACCCAGGGGACCAGCCAGGACGTTCGAGTCAGGGCATCCGGAACCGGTACCACGGTGACGATGAACCTGGATCACTCCGATTACGACACCGCCATCGACGAGGACATCTCCGGAGGCGTGGCATCGGTCACCGCGCCGGGAAGCGGGACGGGGAACATCACCGCTGCGCCGCTCCTCGCGGCCGACGGCTACCACCAGCTCAGTGGATCCCTGACGATCAACGCCGGGGCCACTGATGGAAACAGTGGCACCACCGACATCGACGGCCAGCAGCGCGCAATCGGGACTGCCGACATCGGGGCGGACGAGCTCGGCGGACCCACCACAACGACTGTGGCTTGTATTCCTGAATCCGTCCCAGCTGGCTCTACGACCACTTGCACGGCTACGGTCACCGATCCAGTGATGGGCAACCCAACGCCGACCGGAAGCGTCAGCTTCACCTCCGACGTGCCGGGTGGTTCCTTTGGGTCCGGCGGCGCCTGCGCCCTGGCACCCGTCACGTTGGGCCAGTCGAGCTGCGAGGTGACATACAGCGCCGGGTCGGGTGGCCCAGGGACACACGGGATTACAGCGGCTTACGGAGGCGACACGATCCACGACGGCAGCGTGGACGAGGTCTCCATCCTCTTCCAAGTCTTCGAGACGGGACCTCCGCCGCCAACATTTGCGGGCCCGACTCAGGTCGTCAATCGGTGTCCCGCGCTGCGCAAGAAGCTGAGAAAGGCCAAGAAGGCCCACAACACCGCCAAGGTGCGGAAGCTCAAGAAGAAGCTCAGGAACCTCTGCGCTATCCGCTAGTCGTGCGGCCGGGCCATCTTGCGATGGTCGAGCGCCTCGTCGAGGATCTTCTCGTCGACCCCCATCTCCTTCGCCACCTCGCGAATCGAGCGATTCGAGGCGGCCGCCTCCTTGACGATCTCGCCCGCCTTGTCGTAGCCGATGTGCGGGTTGAGGGCGGTGGCGACGATCAGGTTCGCCTCCCGGTGGCGCTCGAGCATCTCCTCGTTCGGCTCGATCCCACTGACGCACTTCTCGTCCAGATGGCGCGCGCCCGCGGCCAGCAGCCTGATCGAGTCGAGCAGGTTTCGGGCGATCAGCGGGACCCTGACGTTGAGCTCGAACTGGCCCTGGCTCCCCGCCATCGTGATTGCGGCGTCGTTGCCGATCACCTGGTCAGCGACCTGGATGACGACCTCCGCGATGACCGGGTTGACCTTGCCCGGCATGATCGACGATCCCTTCTGGAGCTCCGGCAAACGCAGCTCTGCGAGGCCCGCCCGCGGTCCCGAGCCCATCAGCGCGAGATCGTTGGCGATCTTGAGCATCGAGACGGCAACCGTCTTGAGCGCACCGGAGAGCTCGACCAGGGCGTCCCGATTTGCCTGGGCCTCGAAGGGATCGGCGGGCTCGGAGATGTCGAGACCGGTGTCAGCGCTGAGCTGCTCACGGACCTTGGCGGCGAACTCAGGATGAGTGTTGAGCCCGGTGCCGGTCGCCGTACCGCCGAGCGGGATCTGCCCGACGCGGCCGAGCGTCGACCGAACGCGCTCGGTCCCAAGCCTGATCTGCGCGGCATACCCGGCGAACTCCTGGCCGAGGGTGACGGGGACCGCGTCCATCAGATGCGTGCGGCCGGTCTTGACCAGGTCCGCGAACTCGTCGGCCTTGCGCTCCAGCGCGGCCCGCAGTTCGTCGAGCGCGGGAAGTAGGTCGGAATGGACCTCGCCCAGCGCCGCCAGGTGAACCGCCGAGGGGAAGACGTCGTTCGAGGACTGACCGCGGTTGACATGGTCGTTCGGGTGGGCCTCGTCGCCGGCGAGCTCCGCGATCACCTCGTTCGCGTTCATGTTCGAGGAGGTCCCCGAGCCGGTCTGGAAGACGTCGATCGGGAACTGGTCGTCGTGCTCCCCGTTGGCGACCTCGTCGCCGGCCTTCGCGATCCTCTCGGCGAGCTCGGCGTCGAGCTCCCCCAGTTCGGCGTTCGCGCGCGCCGCGGCGGCCTTCAGCCTGCCCAGCCAGTGGATCACCGGCGCCGGGATCGGCTGGCCGGAGATCTGGAAGTTCTCAACAGCCTTCGTGGTCTCGCCGCCCCAGAGCTCGGTGCGCGTTGCCATTCACTCAGGCTATCTACCCGGATTGGCGTCCGGCGGCGTAGCCGCGGCCGAAGCCCCGCTCGAAGCTCGCCGGCAGCGCCCCACCCGTCTCACTGAAATGTGCCGATGAGTTGAGCCTTCTCACCAGGTCGGTGTGGATCGGATCGGCACCCTTGCTCACGGCTCCGAGCAGATAGCCGAGCTCGACAGACGCGGGCCCGCCGGGGTCGCGCCGGGCCTCGTTATTGAGCTTGGTCGCCGCGACGATCATCTCCTGCCCGATGCTGGCGAGCTGCCCAGCCTCCTGCTCGGGGACCAGGCAGTCCGAGATCGGTGTGGTGCTTCCTAGGAGGACGGGTCCCGGTGCCTTCTCCAGAGCCTTCAGATACACCTCGTTCCCGACCAGGCAGACGCCCGGAGCCTGGTCGTCCTGGCTGTTGCCGCAGCCCACGATCAGGGCGGTCGCTGTGGCCGCCACAGCGATAGCGACTCGCTTGAGCATGCCCTGATCGTACGTACGTCCGCCGCGGGCCATAACTTGATCACTCGTGACCGACGAGGCGACGCCCATTCGCCCCATCGATCCGCTCGCTCATCGTGCTCTGGAGGCGCTCGTGCGAGCTCAGGCGAACCTCACCCGCCGCCTCGCGGCGGACCTCGAGAGGATCGGCGTCTCGGCAACCGGCTTCACCATGCTCGTTCTCTTGACCAGCGCGGGTGGACGCCTCGAGCTGCGCACCATGCGACGTCGGCTCGGGGCTTCGAAAGCGACCGCGACCGAGGTGCTGGACACCCTCGAGAACCGCGGCTTCGTCAACCGCAGCCGGCTCGAAAGCGATCGCCGGGCCGTGGCCGTCGCCCTCACCCAGGGGGGCTACAACCTCGTCACCCACGCCTTCCCGGCTCACGCCGAGCGGGTGCGGGAGGCGTTCGGCGTCCTGGACGAAGCCGAGAAGCGCCAGCTCGCGGACCTCTGCCGCAAGCTCGACCGCGCTGCCTAGACGGGCTCGCTCAGTACTCGGGGGGACGGCGCCGACGCGCGCCCGGATCGCCGAGCGTCGGATCGGGCCGCCCGCGAACGAAGGTCAGATAGAGGCCGAGGATGAAGCCGACGGCGCCGACGATCATCAGGATCAGCCCGACGGTCGGGATGTCAACGGCCTTCCACTTGTCCTCCACGGCGTACCGCAGGATCGCGCCGACCGCGATCAGGAACAGGGATGAGCCAATCGTCATGGCTGGATGCTGCTCGCCTGGGCGCCTCCTAAACCCCGCCCGGACGGATATCAGCCGGCCCAGTGCTCGGCCAGGCGGGCGGGGGTCATCCCCGATAGCCGCACGCAGTCCCGCGTCAGGTGGGACTGGTCGGCGTAACCGAGGTCCGCCGCGGCGCGAGCCAGGTCCAGCTCGCCGTCCGCGAGGGCCGGGGCATTGGAGACGAACCTGCGGAATCGCAGCACCCGGTCGAGGGTCTTCGGCCCGTACCCGACCGCCCGGTGGAAGCGTCGCCGAAGCTGCCGCTCGCTGATCCCGAGCGCCTCGGCGAGCCGGTCGACCCGACTGCCGGTGAAGCCCAGGCGCCGAGACGCGGCGAGCACGAGCGGGTCGAGGTCGGCGCTCGCCAGGCGCGAGTGCACCAGGCCCTCGAGCAGGCTGAGGGCCTCCTCCTCGCCATCGGCCTCCTCAAAGCGCTCGACGACCTCCGTGGTGCTATGACCGAGGACGTCCTCGATCGGAACGCGGCCGTCGATCAGTTCCCGCGCCGGCATGCCGAGGACCGAGCCGGCCACCCCGGGCCGCAGGCGCAGGCCGACGATGGTCTCTCCAGCGTTGAGCGGGTTCGTATGTGCTTTTCGGTCCGGGCCCACCACCAGCACCGAGCCGCCCCTGAAGAGCAGGTCCACGCAGCCGTCCGGCAGGACCAGAGTCGATTCGTCCTGCGCCGTCTCGGGCACGCGGCGGACCCAACGGCAGGCGACCAGCGCGTGCAGGTCACGCGAGGGAGCGAGCTCGCGGTAGAAGCTCACGCTCTGAACCTAGCGAACGTCCGAAATGTTCAAGGCAGGGGAGTGATCGCCGGATAACTTCGCCGGAAACCCAACTTTGGAAGGAGCCCGCGATGGAACAGCGACTCAGTCTGATCACACTGGGAATCTCGGACCTCGACCGCGCCCGCAACTTCTACGAGGCGCTCGGCTGGACCACGGGCGCCGCCCCGGACGACGACGTCGTCTTCTTTCAGGCCGGCGGGATGATCGTTGCCCTCTGGGACCGCGCCAAGCTCGCCGAGGACAGCGCGATGAAGGAAGGGAACGGATGGGGAGGCGTCACGCTCGCCTACAACACCCGCTCGGCAAAGGAGGTCGACGACGTGATCGAGGAGGCCCGCGCCGCCGGCGCGACGATCGGCCGTGAGCCCGGCGAGACGTTCTGGGGCGGCCACTCGGCGGTCTTCATCGACCCCGACGGCTACCCATGGGAAGTCGCCCACAACCCGAACTGGACCATCGAGGCGGACGGCTCGGTGACGCTGCCGGCAGACTGACTGCCAGAATCCGGCCCGTGGCCGGATTCCGCCCCGTAGACCCGAAGCAATCCTTTCCCGAGCTCGAGGAGCGGGTCCTGGAGCGCTGGCGCGAGCGCGACGTCTTCCACCGCTCCCTCGCCAACCGCGAGTCCGCGCCCCTCTGGGGCTTCTACGAGGGCCCGCCCACGGCGAACGGCCGTCCCGGCTCGCACCACGTCCTCGCCCGCATCTTCAAGGACATCTATCCGCGCTTCCGGACGATGACCGGCAACCGGGTACCGCGGAAAGCGGGCTGGGACACGCATGGGCTCCCGGTCGAGCTCGAGGTGGAGCGTGAGCTCGGGATCACCTCCAAGGAGGAGATCGAGGACTACGGCATCGCCGAGTTCAACGACCGCTGCCGGGAGTCCGTCTTCCGCTACGTCGAGGAGTGGAACCGCCTCACCGAACGGATCGGCTTCTGGATCGACCTCGACGACGCCTACGTGACGATGACGAACGAGTACATCGAGTCCGTCTGGTGGGCGCTGCGGCGGATCTGGGACGACGGGCGTCTGTACGAGGACTACAAGGTCGTGCCCTACTGCCCGCGCGACGGCACCGCGCTCTCCTCGCACGAGGTCGCCCTCGGCTACCGCGACGTCGAGGACCCATCTGTCTACGTGAAGCTCCCTGTGCGTCGGCCGACTCCGGGCGACGCGATCCCGGAGTCGCCGCTCGAGCCGGGCGACCAGCTGCTCGTCTGGACCACGACGCCGTGGACCCTGATCACCAACGCTGCGGTCGCGGCCGGCCCCGAGATCGAGTACGTGCGAGCTCGCCTTGGGGACGAGGTCTTCGTGGTGGCGCGCGACCGCGTCGAACACGCCCTCGGCGAGGAGGCGGAGGTGCTCGCCAACTTCCCGGGCGAAGCCCTGGCCGGGACCTCGTATGAGCCGCCCTTCGACTACATCACCGACTACGGCCCGCGCGGCCACACCGTCCTGCTCGCCGACTTCGTCACCACCGACGAGGGCACGGGACTCGTCCACACCGCGATCGCCTTCGGCGAGGACGACTTTCGCCTCGGCCAGCAATACGGGATCAAGCTCCAGAACCCGGTCGACGACCGCGGCCGCTTCGACGAGCGGATCACGGACTTCGTGGGGCGCTCCGTCAAGGAGGCGGATCAGGACATCATCAAGGCGCTGGAGGAGAAGGGGAAGCTGCTCCGCGCCGAGACCTACCTGCATGCCTATCCGCACTGCTGGCGGTGCGACACGCCTCTCATCTACTACGCGAAGGCGAGCTGGTACGTGAAGACCACCGAGGTCCGCGACCGCCTGCTGGCCGCCAACGAGGAGATCGGCTGGCACCCGGAGCACATCAAGCACGGGCGCTTCGGCAAGTGGCTGGAGGGGAACGTCGATTGGGCGCTCTCCCGCGACCGTTACTGGGGCACGCCGCTGCCGATCTGGGAGTGCGATGACGCCGACTGCGACGAGCGTTTCTGCGCGGGCTCGATCGCCGACATCCGCGAGCGCGCGGGCGAGGTTCCCGACGACCTCCACCGCCCGTACATCGACGAGGTCAGCTGGGCTTGCGAGCGCGAGGGATGCGCCGGGACCATGCGACGGGTCCTCTCGGTGATCGACGCCTGGTTTGACTCGGGCTCGATGCCCTGGGCCCAGTTCCACTACCCGTTCGAGAACGAGGAGCTGTTCGCCGAGCGCTTCCCCGCTGACTTCATCTGCGAGGCGATCGACCAGACCCGCGGCTGGTTCTACACGCTGCTCGCGGAGGCGGTGCTCCTCTTCGACACCTCGAGCTACCGGAACGTCGTCTGCCTCGGGCTGATCCTCGACCCGGAGGGACAGAAGATGTCGAAGAGCCGCGGCAACGTGGTCGAGCCCTGGGACGTGATCGACCATCACGGCGCGGACGCGTTCCGCTGGTACTACTTCGCCTCCAAGGAGCCCTGGGAGGGCTACCGGTTCTCGGTCGAGACGGTGGGAGACGCGGTGCGCCACTTCCTGCTCACGCTCTGGAACACCTACGCGTTCTGGGTGACCTACGCGAACGCCTCCGGGCTCGAGACGGGCGAGCTGCCCTATCGGCCGAAGTGGACGGCGGGGAACGAGGCGGAGGTAGCCGAGCTCGATCGCTGGGCCGTCTCGCGCCTGCAGCGCACGATCGCCGAGGTCCGGGAGCAGATGACGGGCTTCGACTGCACCAATGCCGCCCGCGTGATCGCCGACTACACCGAGGAGCTCTCCAACTGGTACGTGCGGCTCAACCGCCGCCGTTTCTGGGACGGGGACTTGGCGGCGCTCGAGACCCTCAAGTTCTGCCTGGTCGAGACGGCGAAGCTGCTCGCCCCGTTCACCCCCTTCATCGCCGAGGAGATCTACGCCAACCTGCTCTTCGGGGAGGAGACCGGCCTCGACAAGCCGGTGGATGAGTGGACAAATCCCGAGCCCGACTCGATTCATCTCTGCGACTACCCGGAGGTCGATGAGGGACTGATCGACGCCCAGCTCGAGGAGGGAATGGACGCGGTCAGACGCACGATCGAGCTCGGACGCGCCGCCCGCGCCCAGGCGAAGGTGAAGCTCCGCCAGCCGCTGCGCAAGGCGGTCGTCGTCGCCTCTGATGCCGAGCGCGAGGCGATTGAGCGGTTCGCCGACGTCGTCGCCTCCGAGCTCAACGTCAAGGAGCTCGACTTCGTCCGTTCCGAGGCCGAGCTGGTCTCCTATCGGGTGAAGCCGAACTACCGGTCGCTCGGCCCCCGCTTCGGCAAGAGCATGCCGCAGGCAGCCGCGGCGATCGAAGCGCTCGAGGCGGCGGCGATCGCAGACGCAGTCGAGCGCGGAGGGGAGGTGGGCATCCAGGTCGACGGGAAGGACCACACCCTGACGTCCGATGACATCAGCCTCGTCATGGAACCGCTCGAGGGCTATCAGTTGGAGGCGGAGGCCGGACACGCGGTCGCGCTCGAGCTGGATCTCGACGATGAGCTGCGCCGCGAAGGCCTCGCGCGCGAGGTCGTCCGCGCCGTCCAGGAGGCACGCAAGCAGGCCGGCCTCCAAGTCTCCGACCGGATCTCGCTCGAGCTCGACGGCGACGATGAGCTGCTCGAGGCGGCTCGCGAGCACGAGTCCTACATCGCGGGCGAGACCCTCGCCACCTCGGTGGACTACGGCGCCGACGGGGCGGGCGAGAGCGCGACCATCGAGGGCCGCGAGCTCCGCATCGCCGTCAGCAAGGCCTGAGTGGCGCTGGCCGAGCTCACAGCGGTCATCTTCGACCTGGACGGCGTGCTGCTCGATTCCGAGACCGCCTGGGTCGAGGTGAAGCGGGAGTTCACGGAGGAGTCCGGCGGGCACTGGCAGGACCG
>DATDJZ010000204.1:0-3142 GCA_036520315.1 Solirubrobacterales bacterium
CGGGGCTCTCCTCCCGCGAGGGCTGCGGCAACACGATCCGCAACGTCACGGGAGACCCCTGGGCCGGCGTTGCCGACGACGAGCCCTTCGACATCACCCCCTACGCGGCGGCCTACTCCCGGTACTTCGTCCGCCACCCCACGACGCAGCTGATGCCGCGCAAGGTGAAGACGGCCTTCACCGCAAGCGACGCGGATCGCGCGATAACCGGTATCCACGACGTCGGCTTCATCCCGAAGGTGAAGGAGGTCGACGGCCAGCAGGTGAAGGGCGTCGAGGTCCGGATCGGCGGCGGCACCTCGATCCAGCCGCGGATCGCCCCCACCCTCTATGAATTCGTCGAGCTCGACAACGGGGACTACCTGAAGGTCACTGAGGCGGCCCTGCGGATCTTCGACCGCCAGGACTGGCTGCGCGAGAACCGGATGCGCGCCCGAATCAAGGTGCTGGTCGACAAGATCGGCATGGATGCGTTTCGCGAGCTGGTCGACGAGGAGCTCGAGGGCGACTGGGTGGACGAGCGCGACTTCTCGATCGACCATCTCCTCTTCGTCCACGACGAGGAGGCCAACGCCCCCGCCATTCCGGAGTCCTACGGCAGCCCCAACGGCGACAAGAGCGAGTTCGAGGGCTGGGTCGATGCCAACGTTCAGCCGCAGCGGCAGGAAGGCTTCGTCACCGCCACGGTCAAGGTGACCCGCGGCGATCTCACGCCGGAGCAGTTCCGCGGCCTCGCCCAGATCATGCGCGAGTTCACCGGGGGTTACGCCCGCACCACGGTGCAGCAGAACCTCGTCCTGCGCTGGATCCGGCCCGAGTCGCTCTATGACCTCTGGATCCGCCTCGAGGAGCTGAACCTCGCCGAGGCCGGCGCCTTCAGCGTCACCGACGTGGTCAGCTGCCCCGGCACAGACAGCTGCAAGCTCGGGATCACGGCCTCGATGGGCCTCAACCAGGAGCTCCAGAAGCGGCTCGAGCAGATGGAGATCACCGATCCCCTCACCAAGCAGATCCACATCAAGATGAGCGGCTGCCCAAACGGCTGCTCCCAGCACCACATCGCGACGATCGGCTTCTACGGGGCCTCGATCAAGGTGGGCGAGCACACGATCCCTGCCTATATCCCGCACATCGCCGGGAACTTCGAGGGCGGCGACGTCGTCTTCGGCCATCGGCTCAAGGCGCGCCTCCCCGCCAAGCGCGTCCCCGAGGCGGTCGAGCGCTGGATCCGCAACTACGAGGAAAGGCGTTATGACGGCGAGGACTTCAACGCCTTCGTCGACCGGACAGGTTTCGACCAGTTCGAGGAGCTGATCTCGGACCTGAAACTGCCGGTCGAGTTCAACGCCGACAACCTGCTCTTCTTCATCGACTGGAACCGCTCCGAGCCGTACAAGGTCGAGCGCGGGGAAGGCGAATGCGCGGTCTAGTGGAGCCGAGTGCTACACAGCCCGGCGTGCAGACCAACGGCAACGGAGCAAGCCCGAACGGCAACGGCCGCAAGGGCATCCTGCACGAGGCCTCCGCCACCGAGCACGCCGCGGTGCCGGCGGCCAAGCTCAACGGCCTCGGCTTCGACCCGGAGGAGAAGGCCGCCGAGCTCGAGGACGCCAGCGCCGAGGAGGCGCTCGGCTGGGCTCTGGAGACCTTCCACCCGCGCATGTACATCGCCTGCTCGTTCCAGAAGACGAGCTCCGTCACCGTCCACATGGCGAGCACCATCGACGCGGACGCGCGCTTCTTCTACCTGGACACCGACGTGCTCTTCCCCGAGACCTACGAGACCAGGGACCAGCTCGCGGAGCGCTACGACATCAACTTTCACCGCTACAGCTCGATCACGCTGGAGCAGCAGCGAGGTCTCTATGGCGACCAGCTCTGGAGCCGCGATCCCGACGCCTGCTGCGGGATCCGCAAGGTCGAGCCGATGCGCTCGGCTCTGGCCGCCGTCGATCTCTGGGTCTCGGGCATCCGCCGCTCCGACTCCCAGACGCGAGCACGCGCCCCCAAGTTCGGCTGGGACAAGCGCTTCGGGCTCTGGAAGCTGAATCCGCTCGCGGACTGGTCCGAGGAAGAGGTCTGGACCTACATCCGCGAGCACGACGTCCCCCACAACCAGCTGCACGACCAGGGCTATCCCTCGATCGGCTGCACCCATTGCACCCGCAAGCCGGGGGCCGGCGAGGACGCGCGAGCCGGTCGTTGGGCCGGCCTCGAGAAGACCGAGTGCGGGCTTCACGGCTGATGCGAGGGTGCGCGCTAGCGCAACCCGTTTGATGTAGCCTGCCCCGCTTCCTGACCAGTCCGATCCACTTTCTCCCCTCCCTCACGCCATGACTCAGACCGCGCTCAAGCTGCAGCTGACCGACCGCCAGACCGCCGACTTCGAAATGATCGGCAACGGCGGCTTCGCCCCCCTCCAGGGCCCGCAGGGCTCCGAGGAGTGGAGGGGCGTCGTCGAGAACATGACTCTCCCGGACGGCGAGTACTGGCCGATTCCGATCACCCTCGCCACGGATCTCGAAGTCTCGGAGGGCGACACCGTCGAGGTGTCGAGCGACGAGGGCAAGCCGCTCGGCCGCCTCAACGTCACCGAGATCTTCGAGCGCGACCTCGACGCCGAGGCCGAGAACGTCTACCGCACGACCGACAAGGAGCATCCCGGGGTTGCGGCGATCTTCGAGGAGGGCCCGCGCTGCATCGCGGGCACCTACGAGGTCGACGCCCTGCCCGACCACGAGGACGCCTTCATGAAGCGCTACTTCACCGCCGAGGAGTCCCGCAAGGCCTTCGCCGATCGCGGCTGGAAGCGCGTGGTGGCCTTCCAGACCCGCAACCCGATCCACCGCGCCCACGAGTACCTGACCAAGTGTGCCCTCGAGATCACCGACGGGCTCTTCATTCACCCGCTGATCGGCAAGACCAAGGCCGGCGACATCCCCGCGGACGTGCGGATGCGCTGCTACGAGATCCTGATGCAGGACTACTACCCCGACGACCGGGTCATCCTCGGCGTCTTCCCCTCGAAGATGCACTACGCCGGTCCGCGGGAGGCGATCCTGCACGCGATCGCGCGGCGGAACTACGGCTGCACCCACTTCATCGTCGGGCGAGACCACGCGGGCGTCGGGGACTACTACGG
>DATDJZ010000205.1:0-8122 GCA_036520315.1 Solirubrobacterales bacterium
GGCGTGTGATCGAAGACCTCGTTGACCAGATTCAGGGCCGCTTCGCCGAGCTCGAGCGGCAGATGTCCGACCCCGAGGTGATCTCGGACCGGGAGCGCTACGCCGAGGTCGGACGCGAGTACCGCGAGCTTCAGCCCGCGCACGAGCTGGCGCGGGAGTGGCTCAAGCTCACGGACGACCTCGAGGGGGCGCGTGAGCTGCTCGCCGACAACGGCGACGACCAGGACCTCAAGAAGGTTCTTGCCGACGCTCCCGGGCGGCTCGAGGAGCTTGCCGAGCAGATCCGCCTCGCGATGGTCGAGCGGGACCCGAACGACGACAAGAACGTGATCGTCGAGATCCGGGCCGGGACGGGCGGCGACGAGGCCGCCCTGTTCGCCGGCGACCTCTACAAGATGCTCACCCGCTACGCGGAGCGGCGCGGCTTCTCGGTCGAGCCCCTCTCCCAGTCGCCCGCCGAGGTCGGCGGCTTCAAGGAGGTCACCTTCTCGGTCAAGGGCGACGCCGCCTACTCCATCTTCAAGTACGAGGGCGGCACCCATCGCGTGCAGCGGGTTCCCAAGACCGAGTCCCAGGGGCGCATCCACACCTCGACCGCGACCGTCGCCGTGCTGCCCGAAGCGGAGGAGGTCGACCTCCAGATCGACCCCAACGACCTGCAGATCGACGTCTACCGCTCCTCCGGCCCCGGCGGCCAGTCGGTCAACACCACCGATTCCGCCGTCCGCATCACGCACAAGCCGACCGGCGTCGTCGTCTCGATGCAGGACGAGAAGTCCCAGCTCCAGAACCGGGAGAAGGCGATGCGCGTCCTGCGCGCCCGACTGCTCGAGCGCGAGATCGCCGAGCAGCAGGCGAAGATCGCCTCCGAGCGCCGGGCCCAGGTCGGGACCGGCGAGCGCTCCGAGAAGATCCGCACCTACAACTTCCCCCAGGACCGCGTCACCGACCACCGCGTCAAGCTGACGGTGAGCGGGGTGGACCCGGTGCTGAACGGGGAGCTCGATGAGTTCACCGACGCGCTCTCCTCCGAGGAGAAGCGCCGCCGGCTCGAGACCCAGACCGCGGAAACCGCCTGAGAGGGGCGGGTGCCGGGGAACGCGGTCCGGGATGCGATGGAGGCGGCTGTCGACGCGCTCGCAGCCGCCGGCTGCGAGACGGCGCGGCTCGACGCGGAGGTCATGCTGGCGCAGGCGACGGGCTGGGACCGCGCCCGGCTCGCCGCCGAGCCCGAGGCCCGTCTGCCCGTCGGCGCTTCGCGCGAGTTCGGCGAGATGGTGCGCCGCCGCGTGCGCCGTGAACCCCTCGCCTACATCCTCGGCCGCAAGGGCTTTCGCCGCATCGAGTTGCTGGTCGACCGCAGGGTGCTGATCCCGAGGCCGGAGACCGAGATGCTGGTCGAGCTCGCCGCCGAGCTCGAGCCCTCCGGGGTGTTGGACGTCGGCACCGGCAGCGGCGCGATCGCGCTCGCCGTGGCCGACGAGCTCGAGGAGGCCCGGGTGACTGCGATCGACACATCCTTCGACGCGGTCCGCGTCGCGCAGGCCAACACCGAGAGGCTCGACCTGGGCGATCGCGTGGAAGTGGTCCTCCGCGGGCCGAGCTCCCTGAAGGGCGCGGAACCCGACGGACGGCCCTTCGACCTCCTCCTGGCCAACCTGCCCTACGTGAGCGAGGAGGAGTGGGAGGACCTGGCGCCGGAGATCCGCGAGTACGAGCCACGCGACGCCCTCGTCCCGGGCCCGACCGGCCTCGAGGCGATCGAGGCGCTGGCCGAGGAGCTGCTCGGGCTCGCGCCCAGGCCTCCGGTCGTCGCGCTCGAGATCGGCGCCAGTCAGGCGGAGGCCGCGTCGAAGCTGATCAGTGCGGCCGGTTATGGGCAGGTGGAGATCCGATCGGATCTCGGCGGCCAGGATCGGGTAGTCATCGGACGATGACCGAGATCGGCGGCGTCAACGGAAGGTGACCGAGATCGTCTCCATCGAGCGGGACGGCCCGGATGCCGCTCGGACAGCCCTAGAGCGCTGCATAGGCGCCGGCGGCGTGGTGATCTTCCCGGCCGACACCCTCTACGGCCTGGCCTGCGATCCGCTCAACGCGGAAGCGGTGGAGCACATCCACTCGATCAAGGGACGCGATGAGGGGAGGCCGTCGGCCGTCATGTACTTCTCGCCCCTGGCGATGCGGGAGCTCGTCTCCGGCCTGGGACCGCGCTCGCGCCAAGCGGTCTCGGACCTGCTGCCCGGGCCGGTGACGCTCGTCCTCGCCAACCCAGAGCGCCGCTATCCGCTCGCCTCCCGCGAAGTCCCCGAGACGCTCGGTGTGCGCCTGATCGCCGGTCCACTCGCCGGGGCCATGACCCCCATCTTCCAGACGAGCGCGAACCGCACCGGCGAGGATCCACCGCGGAGCTTCGACGAGATCGACGAGCGGGTCCTCTCTGCCGCCGATCTCGCGATCGATGGCGGAGAGCTGATCGGGGCGCCGTCGACCGTTGTCGACCTCACCGAGTTCGACTCGGAGGGGCGCTGGGAGGTCCTGCGCGAGGGGGCCCTGCCGCGCGGCGCGATCGACAGCGTCCTGGCAGCTACCGCGGCCGGTTAGGAGGCCGCCTCCACGGCCGCTCGCTCAGCCTCCCCGTGGCTGGTGTACGCCCAGCCACGCTGAAAGCCCTCGCCCCTCGGCTCGACCACCCAGCCGACCTCGGTGCTCACCTGGGCGCCGCTGCCGCGGCCCCTGGCGGTCATCCGGCCCAAAACGAGCAAGCGATCGCCGACCTCGCGGTACTGGTCGAGCTCGACCAGGATGTCCTCGAACATCTCGTCGACATCTTCGAACCAGGCCCGCATGCCGTTGTGCCCGTGGTAGCCGGGGTCGCCTTCGACCCGCGCCGTGAGGAACGGGTGCCACTCGCAGTCCGGATTCCAGATCGCCACCCAGGCGTCCGCGTCGCGGCGGTTGTAGGAATCGAACAACTGCTCGAGCAGCGCGTCGTAGTCGGCCATCGCTAGGCCGATGACTCCTGCTCGATCGCCGCCAGTGCCTGATCGAGCGTGGGGTAGAGCGAGACCCTGGTCGCCAGGCCGTCCCGCAGCTCCCAGATCATCACGGCGTCCTGGCCGAAGTCGAGACCGGTGGTCTTGCCGCGCGCGTGGAGCGTGAACTCGACCAGGACGCGGTCTCCCACCTCGCGGAAGCCACTGGCGTCCCAGCGAATCTCGTCCATGACCTCATCGAAGGAGGAGTACCAGCGGCGAATGCCCTCGTGGCCGCGATAGGTGTCCGGCTCGGAGGCGAGTTCGGGTGGCGTGGTCGCCTCGAAGTCGGGATGGATGAAGGGCAGGATTCCGTCGATCCCATCCCTGTTGAAGGCCTCGAAACCGCGCTGGATGACCTCGAGGTTGCTGCTCGTCACACCGCTCAGCGTAGGACAGCCGTCAGGTCGTGGCTGTGACGGCGCTCCGGATGAACAGCTCGCGGGCCCGCTTGCGCTCCGGGGTGACCCCGCGCTCGATCCGCTCGAGCGTCATGCCCTGCATGCCCGAGATCACCATCACGGTCAGGACGCGCGCCCTGGCCGGCGTCAGGCCATCGCTCGCTTCGGTCAGCAGGCGGACCAGCACTTCCCGCCACTGCTCGTTCACCTCGGCGATCGTCCGCCGGACCTCGGGCTCGACCACCGAGACCGCCGCCAGATCGAAGTAGAGGCGAGCGACCCGCTCGTCCTCGTCGAGGACCCGTTCGACCCCGGTGTCGACTCCGCGGATCACGGCCTCGACGGTGGTTGCTCCGTCGACGGCGTCCAGCACCTCATCCGTGATCATCTGGGCGATCGACCGGCCCGCGGCCTCCACCAGGCCCTGCTTGGAGCCGTAGTGGTAGGCGACCAGCGGCTTCGACTCCCCGGCACGGGCGGCGACCTTGGCCATGGTTAGGCCGGCGTAGCCGTCCGACTTCAGGACCTCGATCGCCGCCTCCAGGATGCGCTCGCGCGCGCCGGTCGAGGGCCGGCCACGCCGTGCCGGCTTGGCGGCTGCAGATACGGCGGCTGTGTTTGTGGCCGCCGTTAGTGATGGTGGGGTCACGCCGTGGCGAGCATCGCCGGGTCGAGGCCCATGGCGGCCAGCTTCTTCGAGAGCGACTTCGCGGCATACTCGAAGATCTCACTCGAGTGGTAGAAGGGCGTCTGGAAGTTGTAGGGGTCCTCGACCCACGGCGGGACGAAGACGAGGGTGGCGACGGGCAGGCACTCCTTCAGCGTGTCCTCGACGATCCTCGCGTTGGCCCTGTCGGCCTTGATCGCGTCCGCGAGGAACTTGACGCCGAATCCCACATGACGAGACTCGTCACGGTTGACGGCCGTGAAGCCGGCGGTGAAGCCGGGGAACCAACCCCGCTCGCGCATCGACTTGATCATGAAGCGGGCCGCCGTCAGCGCCAGCATTCCCTCGATCACGATCATGTAGACGGTGATCCCGCGGACCAGCTTGGGGAAGTCGCTCGGGTCCTTGCGGAGGTCCTCGGCGCACTCGTGGAGGATGCCGTTGAAGAGCGTCTCCCAATCGTCGTTCACCACGTAGCGCTGCTTGTCGATCATCTCGCCGAGGCTCTCGGCCTGAATGCCGAAGACCTCGCGGTAGAAGCCGTTCCAGAAAACGGTGTGCTTCGCCTCGTCTGAGATCTGCGTGGTGAGGAACACCTTTGCCTCATGGGTCGGCGCCGCGAGCGCGAACGGGAGCAGCTCCAGCGTCACCCGCTCCTCCCCCAGGAAGAACTCAGAGAAGCCGAACTCGAGGAACCGCCGGTCCTCGTCCGTGAACATGTCCGGGTCCGCCCACTGCTTGGCGTCCTCGGTGAAGTCGAAGTCCTCGGTCGACCAGTGCTGGCGCTGCCAGCGCATGAAGAGCTTCTCGTAGGAGGGCGCGGCCTCGACGATGCGGTCGAGTCCCGACATCACCTTGTCGATGTCGCCGTCCAGGAGGACGGAAAGGGCCTCGTCCTCGGTATGGAGCTCTCCGTTGGTCGTCGCGGTCGCCTCGGTCATGTCTCCTCCTCGGTGGATGCGGCCAGGTCCGCTGCATTATTTACCACCCGTTCAGTAAATGTCAAGTCCGCGCCCCTCGGTATCGTGGCCGGGCGATGAGCGACCTCCCCGACGACTTCCAGACCGCCCACCTCTCCGAGGTCGATCCCGACATCCAGCGGGTCCTGGATGGCGAGCTCGGCCGCCAGCAGGGGACGCTCGAGATGATCGCCTCCGAGAACTTCGTCCCTCAGGCGGTCCTCGACGCCGCCGGCTCGGTGCTCACCAACAAGTACGCGGAGGGCTATCCGGGCAAGCGCTACTACGGCGGCTGCGAGTGGGTCGACATCGCGGAGCAGCTGGCGATCGACCGGGCCAAGGAGCTCTTCGGCGCCGAGCACGCCAACGTACAGCCTCACGCCGGCGCCCAGGCCAACAACGCCGCCTACATGGCGCTGCTCGACCCCGGCGACACGATCATGGGGATGGCCCTCGATCACGGCGGCCACCTCACCCACGGGATGAAGCTCAACGTCTCGGGGAAGCTCTACCAAGTTGTCGCCTACCACGTCCGCCGCGAGGACAGGCTCGTCGACATGGACGAGGTCGCCTCCTTGGCGAGGGAGCACCGGCCGAAGGTGATCGTCGCCGGGTGGTCCGCCTATCCCCGCCAGCTCGACTTCGCCGCGTTTCGCGAGATCGCGGACTCCGTAGGGGCGAAGCTGATGGTCGACATGGCGCACTTCGCGGGCCTGGTCGCCGCCGGCGAGCACCCGAGCCCGGTGCCGCACGCCGACGTCGTCACGACCACGATCCACAAGACCCTCTGCGGGCCGCGCAGCGGGATGATCCTCTGCAAGGAGGAGCTGGCCGCCGACATCAACCGCTCCGTCTTCCCTGGCCAGCAGGGCGGGCCGCTGATGCACATCGTCGCGGCCAAGGCCGTGGCCCTGAAGATCGCCCAGAGCGAGCCGTTCAGGGAGCGGCAGCGGCAGACGATCGCCAACGCTCAGGCCTTCGCCGACGAGCTGATCGCCGGCGGGATCGACGTGCTCACCGGCGGCACCGACGTCCACCTGGTACTCGTCGACCTCACCAACACCGGGCTCGACGGCAAGACCGCGGAGGATCGCCTCGAGGAGGTCGGCATCACCGTCAACCGAAACGCCATTCCCTTCGACGAGCGCCCGCCGATGAACCCGTCGGGCCTGCGGATCGGGACGCCGGCGCTGACGACCCGGGGCCTCGTCGAGGACGACCTGCGCGAGATCGCCAGGGTGATCGCCGCGGCGCTCTCCGAGGACTTCGATTCGCAGCGGGACTCGCTCCTGGAGCGCTCCCGGGCGTTGATGGAGCGCTACCCCCTTTACCCGCAGCTCTCAGCCGCGACGGTCTAGCGCCGCTTGAAGATCTGGGCCGACATGAGTGGGCCGGCGCATGTCCTCGTGCTCCGGCCGATCATCGAGCGCCTTCGGGCGCAGGGACACGAGGTGCTGATCACCGCCCGCGTGTACACGCAGACGCTCGAGCTGCTCGAGCTCCACGGGATGGACTACACCCTGATCGGCCGGCACGGAGGGGCCTCCCGGGTGAGCAAGCTCGTCCGGCTGATCCAGCGGACGACCGGCATGCGCCGGTTCGGCAAGGACAAGGGCTTCGACCTGGCGATCGCGCACGGCTCGAACGACATCGCGATCGCCTCACGCATGCTCGGCATCCCCGAGGCGAACATGCACGACTACGAGTTCGCGGTATTGCAGCACCACGTCGGCTGCCGGCTGGCCAAGCGAGTGATCTTCCCGGACTCGGTGCCGCCCGAGCGGCTGAAGCGGTTCGGCGTCACCCCCGAGAAGCTCTTCCAGTACCCGGGGATCAAGGAGGAGTACTACCTCTCGGACTTCGAGGTCGATGAGCACGCGCTCGAGAAGCTCGGCGTCGACACCGATCGCGTCGTCGTGGTGGTTCGTCCACCGCCCGACGTCTCGCTCTATCACCGCCGCTCGAACCCACTCTTTCCGCAGGTGCTCGCCCGAGTAGGCTCTGAGCCCGGCGTCCAAGCGGTCGTCTTGCCGCGGACCGAGGAGCAGCGGAACTACGTCAAGGAGCTTGCCCTGCCGTCCCTGATCGTTCCCGATCACGCAGTGGAGGCGCAGAGTCTGGTGGCCCTCGCCGACCTGGTGGTCTCGGCGGGCGGGACGATGAACCGTGAGGCCGTCGCGCTGGGCACACCCGTCTACACGACCTACGGCGGGCGGCTCGGCGGCGTCGACGAGGCGCTGATTCGCTCCAACCGGCTCCGGCCGCTCACCGACCCGCGGGCGCTCGAGCTGAAGAAGAAGAGCGGTCAGGGCGAGCAGGTCAGGCGTGACCCCGCGCTGCTCGTCGACCTGATGCTGGGCGCGGCCGAGCCGGAGGCCTCGTGAGCGCCCCGGCACGGGCGCCCGCGCAGAGCGACACCGTGGCGTCCAGCTCGCCGGAGCCTGGGCAGGACGGCCTCTCGCTGGCCGAGCAGTACTCCGTGATGGCCTCCGAGGCGTTCGCCCCGCGCCGCGTGGACATCGCGCTCCGGGGACTCGACCTGATGATCGCCGGCACGGCGCTCCTGCTGCTCTCGCCACTGCTCGGCCTGCTCGCCCTCGCGACCCTGCTGACCTCCGGGACGCCGGTGCTCTACCGCGGCGAGCGGGTGGGGAAGGCCGGTCGCATCTTCACGATGTACAAGCTGCGGACGCTCAGGCCCGGTGCCGAGGAGCGCCTCGGCAATCTCTACGGCGAGGAGCTCAGCCGCCGGACCGAGGAGGAGGTGACCCTGGTGGGGAAGGCCGCGCGGCTGACCCACATCGACGAGGTCCCGCAGCTCTACAACGTGATCCGAGGCGACATGAGCATGGTCGGCCCGCGACCGGTGAGGCCGGCGTTCTTCTACCGGCTCGTGGAAGAGGTCCCGCAGTACTGGCAGCGCCTCGTCGTCAGGCCGGGTGTCACCGGCTTCGCCCAGACCAGGATCACCCGTGAGGACTCCTGGGAGGACAAGCTGATCCACGACCTCGAGTACATCGCCGACCGCTCGATCCGCCTCTACCTCAGGGTGCTCGGCGC
>DATDJZ010000206.1:0-43400 GCA_036520315.1 Solirubrobacterales bacterium
GCGCAATCGCGAGCAGCTCTCCATCGAGAGCTCGCTGGCGGTGGTCGAGGCCTCCTACTCCGGGGCCCTCGCCGAGCCCGCCCAGGCGCGCTCGTAGCTCTCGGCTGTCTCGCGCGCCGTCCGCTCCCAGGTGAACGAGCCGGCCCGCCGGCGCCCGGCCCCACCCAGCTGCTCCCGCAGGCGCTCGTTGCGAAGCAGATCGGCGAGGGCGTTGGTCATCTCGGCGACGTCAAGCGGATCGAAGTACCGAGCCGCGTCCCCGGCGATCTCCGGCAGCGGACCTGCGTTGGAGCAAGCGACGGGGACACCGCGCTGCATCGCCTCCAGTACCGGCAGCCCGAATCCCTCCGCCAGCGAGGGGAACGCGAAGCAGGTGGCGGCGGCATAGAGCCCCTCGAGGTCCTCGTCTGAGACCCAGCCGAGGAACCGGAGCCGTTCGGCGACCCCCAGCTCGCCAGCCCTCCGCCGGAGCTTCCCCTCGAACGGCGTCTCGTAGCCGGGGAGGACGAGCACGGGCAGCGGGCCGGCTGTTACTCGCGCGAAAGCCTCGATCAGCCGCGGCAGGTTCTTATGGGGACGGCGCGCGGAGACCGAGAGGACGAGCGGTCCGTCCCCCAGGCCGAGGCGGCGGCGCAGCTCGGGCTCCGGGGTGGCCGGCCCGATCGGGCGGCCGCCGAGGTAGGTGACATCGATGCGCTCTCGCGGCACGTCGAGAATGTCGGCGATGTCGGAGCCGGCGGCTTGTGAGATCGTGATCACGCGGTCGGCGCCGCGCGCCGCCAGCGGGACGATCACCCGCATGCCGAGCCGCATCGGCAGGGTATGGGCCTCAGGGAACCGGGCGTAGATCACGTCGAGGATCGTCACCACGCTGACCACGCCGGGCCGCCGCGGCGCGGAGGTCCCAGGGCTGTGAAGGAGATCGATCCCGTGGCGGCCGGCGAGGGCCGGGAGACGACGCTGCTCGGCCAGCACACGCCGCGTCCGGCTCCGACCGCTGACGCCGACCTTGATCACCTCCGAGACCCCGAGGTCGATCCCGGCCGACTCGCGGTTGACGAAGGCGACCAGCTCAAGGTCCGGACGAACCTCTCCGAGCTTGGGGATCAGGTTGCGGACGTAGATCTCCGAGCCGCCGGTCTCGCCGGGGACCAGGAAGAGCAGGTTGAGGCCGATCCGGCGCGGGCCCCTCACGGCCTCGGCCCCAGCCGCCCCGCCCGCGCGTCGCGGTAGCCGGCGCGGACGGCCGCAAGTGCGGCGCTCCGATTCGGTTGCCGCAGCGCGAACGCGGTGAAGGTCGCGCGAATCACGCCGCGGCGAAGCACAGACAGCGGCGGCGGCAGCGGCCGGTGCCGCTCGCAGACCACGACCATGTTGCGGGTCCCGTAGTAGGCGTTGTTGGCGCCCGCGGCGCCAGATGCACCCACCCGGTGCCAGCCGCGAGCCTCAGGGACGAAGAGGACCTCGAAGCCCGCCGCGTGGGCGCGGAGCGAGTAGTCGACGTCCTCGACGTAGGCGAACAGGTCCTCGTCGAACATCCCAACCATCTCGATTGCGTTCCGGGAAATCGCCATCAGAGCCCCGTTGGCGCGGCCGGTGGGCTCGAGGCGGCTGTAGCGCGGGCCGTCGCGGCGGCCCTCGCCGCGGTGGCGCCCGGAATACCCGAGCCAAGCATGGAACCGCTGACCCGCGTACCAGATCCGATCGGGCCGGTCGGCGAGGTAGAGCTTTCCGGCAAGTACTCCCGACTCCCGATGCCCCTCCGTGGCCACGGCGAAGCCCGCGATCGCATCACTGGCGACGGTCGCGTCGTTGTTGACGAGCACCACCCATTCGGCTCCCTGCTCGAGCGACCAGCGAATGCCGGCGTTGCAGCCGCCCGCGAAGCCGAGGTTCCGCCCGTTCTCGATCAGCTGCACCTCGGGGTGCCGCTCGCGCACCGCCTCGACAGAGCCGTCGATGGACCCGTTGTCGACACAGACCACGCGAAGCTCCGGCTCGGTCACGTTGGCCAGCGAGTCGAGGCAACGCAGGGTGTCCTCGCGGCCGTTCCAGGAGAGCACGATCGCGTGCCAGGCAGCTTCAGCCACTTGGGCACCGCCTCATCGCGGCAGGACCGTACCATCGCCACCACCTTGAGCTGCCCGATCTGCGGCGCCGAATCGGCACCCGACACGGCCTTCTCGCCCTCGCCGCTGATGCGCTGCCGCGGCTGCGGCTTCGCCTTCCTGCCCGCTGGGGCGCAGGAGGAGCTCTACGACGAGCGCTACTTCGTCGATTACGACGGAGAGGACTGCCGCGCCGCCGGGCCGGCCCGGCGCTTCGAGTCCCGCCGCCGCCTCGACCTGCTCGGGCAGTACCTGCCGCCGCCGGCGCAGCTGCTCGAGGTCGGCGCGGCCGCCGGGTTCTTCCTCGACGAGGCCCGCTCGCGGGGGTACGAGGGGACGGGGGTGGAGCTGAATGAGGAGATGGCCGCCCACGCCCGTGAGCGGCTCGGGCTCGAGGTGACGACCGGTCGACTCGAGGACACGGAGCTCGGTGAGGCCGCTTTCGACGCCGTCTGCGCCTTCCACGTGGGGCTGGCAGGCCCTCAGGCTCCCTCACCACGTCGGTCAGCACGGGCCGGGCTCGATGCGTGCGCTGCTGGAGGCGGCCGGGCTCGAGGTCGTCGCGATCGACTCGGTGCCGTTCGCGCACTACGTCTCGCCCGCACCGCTGCGAGCGGCGGTAGCCGTGCGCGAAATCGTGCGGGCCGGGACCGCGCTGCCGCCCTGGCGGCACTCGAGCGGCCACCAGCTGCTCCGCGGGGTCGCGCGTCGGCCGTAGACCCGGGGCTAATCTTCGACCGCCTTGAAGCTGTCTCTGTTCGCCAGCCGCGCCTCGCTCGAGCCGTTCCTGCCGGAGATCGCCGAGCGGCAGCGGGCCGTGCTGGAGAGCGGTCGCTACATCCTCGGGCCGGAGGTGGAGGCATTCGAGTCCGAGTTCGCTTCGTACCTCGGCGTTGGTCATTGCGTCGGGGTCGCCAACGGCACGGACGCGATCGCCATCGCCCTTCGCGCCCTCGGTGTCGGCCCCGGGGACGAGGTGGTCGTGCCCTCGGTCAGCTTCTTCGCCACCGTCGAGCCGGTGGCCACGATCGGGGCCACGCCGATCTTCTGCGACGTCGACGAGCGGACCTGGTGCATGACAGGAGCGACGGCCGAACCGGCGATCACCGAGCGGACCAAGGCCCTTGTGCCAGTGCACCTGTTCGGCAACCCGGCGCCGGTCACCGAGCTGATGGAGCTGGCGAGTCCGCGCGGGATCAAGGTCCTCGAGGACGCGGCCCAGGCTCACGGTGCCACGCTTGACGGCCGCATGGCGGGCGCGCTCGGCGATGCGGCGACCTTCAGCTTCTTCCCGTCCAAGAATCTTGGCGGGTTCGGTGACAGCGGAGCCGTCGTCACCGACGATCCCGAGGTGGAGGCGCGGGCCCGCCGGCTTCGCTTCCATGGCTCGGAGGACAAGCGGCTGCACACCGAGGTCGGCTACAACTCCCGGCTCGACGAGATTCAGGCCGCGGGGCTCCGCGTGCTGCTCCCTCACCTCCCGGAGTGGACGGCCGCCCGCCGGCGAGCGGCTCAGGCATACCGGGACGCCGGGCTGGAAGATTCGGTTCGCATCCAGGCCGAGAGCGCGGGCGCCGAGTCCGCCTGGCACCTGCTGGTCGTGGCGGCGCCGGAGCGTGACCGGCTGCAGCGGGCGCTGAACGAGGCCGGGATCGGCGCTCGCTCCTACTACGAGACGCCGCTCTACCGCCAGCCCGCGATGGAGCGCTGGGCGCCGCCCGAGCCCCTCCCCAACACGGAGCGGATCTGCGCGGAGATGCTGGCCCTCCCGATGGGCTCGGCGCTCAATCCGAAGGCGCCGACGCAGGTGATTGACGCCGTGCGGGCGTGCCTGACGGCGAAGGTCTGAGCCGCGTGACGTCGTCGTCGACCGCGCGATCGCGCGCCCGACCGGGACCGGATCCGGGCTCGCTCTCGCACCTGTGACAGATCGCCGATCACGGCCCCGGGGCCGATCCCTGCGCTGGCGAGGACGACCGCCCCCACGAAAATGGCCGCACCGTGGGCGATCGACGCCGGGGGCGGCGGTTCCGCCGAGGCGGTCGAGCGGCTGCCGAGCTTGGGCGGCTTCCGATCACCGTCCCGTCCTGGATGACGCAGTGGTCGCCGATTGTGGTTCCGGCGTGGATCACGACGTTCCCACCGAGCTCCACGCCCGAGCCGGGCTCGACTCCGGTTCCCAGCACCAGACCCGGGGCCAGGTGAGGGCTTGAGCGCGCTCACCGGCAGGGGCGATGGGGTCCGAGCTCACGCCTCGGCGCCGCTGCCCACCGAGGCGCCGACGGGTTGGGGCGCTCCACCGGCTTCCAGCGATGCCTGGAGCGCTTCGAGCACCCGCACGACCCGGACACCCGCCGAGCCGTCAGTGCGGGGGCGACCTCCAGTAAGGACGCAGTCGACGAAGTGCTCGCACTCGAGCCGAAGCGGCTCGTCATTGGGCACCGCGGGGCTCCATACCGTCCCCGAGCGGGTGATGTATTCACCGTAGGTGTCTGCAGAGGGATCGAAGCCCTTGTCCCAGATGGTCAGTTTGCGCTCGAGGGCCATGTCGTCGAGTGTCGCCATCCGCTCCGAGCCAACCACGGTGATCTTGCGCATCTTGTGTGGGTCCAGCCACGACAGATGCAGGTGCGCGCCCAGGCCAGTGTCGAACCGGATGTAGGCGAAGACGACGTCCTCGACCCCGTGGCGAACGCAGGCCTCCCCTCGCGCCGAGACTTCCCTGGGATTGCCGTTGGCCAGCTCGAGCAGGACCGAGACGTCGTGGGCCCCGAGGCTCCATAGCGCGTTCTCGTCAGCCCGCAGCTTGCCGAGGTTGACCCGCTGCGAGTAGAGGTAGTAGACGTCCCCGAGCTCACCTTGCGCGATCAGGTCCGCGAGCTGCCGGACGCCGGGGTGGTAGCAGAGCAGGTGCCCGGCCATCAGGACCAAACCCCGCTCCTCCGCGAGGCCGGCGACGCGCTCCGCCGAAGCCGTGTCCTGGGCGAGTGGCTTCTCGACGAGGCAGTGCTTGTCCGCCTCGAGCGCACGCTCGGCGAGTTCCGCGTGAGTGGGGACAGGGGTGGTGATCGCAATCGCGTCGAGATCGGGGTCGGAAAGGAGGTCGTCGAACTCGGCCGTGAAGCGGGCGTCCGGATAGGTGCCCTGCCATTTCGCCCTACTGGCCTCGCTCGCGTCGCAGCACCAGGCGAGCTCGCAGCTCTCCAGGGAGTCGAGGTTGCGAGCGAGGTTCGGGCCCCAGTACCCAAGCCCCACTATGCCGACGCGGGCGGTCATCGGCGCCGAAGTGTACGGACGCGGGGAAGAGCGAACCGATCAGGCAGCTGGGCTCTTGTTGAGCACATACGCGCCACCCACGCCGGCATGCATTCCATGGTGCATCGGCAGGCCGCGATCGTCCAACACCAGGGTTTCGAGGAAGCCCCGATGTTCCTCTGCCAAGCGGGAGTCACCAATGGCCTGCCGGCGGTAACGCGAGAGCTGCTCCAGTTCGTGCCGGGAGAGGTAGCCACCAAGGAACTCGGCGTCGAAGCCTGCCTGATTGCAGAGCGCGATGAAGTTGCTGGCGCGCCAGCACCGGGCAATCGGGCAGTCCTCGCCGTCGGTCGTCCGCTGAAATGCGTCTTCGACGGCCATCTCGCCGTAACGCCCTTCGAGGAGCCTGACGACGTACGCCGTGTACAGGTGAAGCCACACGCTCTCGCGGTTGTAGACCATGACCCTGCCCTGTCCGCCCGGCGTCAGAACGCGGTACAGCTCGCGCAGGGTCCGAGCGGGATCGCTCACGTGCTGGATCACGCCCTGCGCCTGCAGGTAATCGACGGAATCGTCGGGCAGGGGGATCTCCGGCTCGGCTTCATTCAGCTTGATCAGGCGAACTCGCCTCCGCGGGATCTTGTGAAGCGCCACGCGGCGGCGCGCCAGCTCCAGTGCTTTCCGCGAGACATCCATTCCGATCACCTGCGCCGCATTCGTGTGCAACAGGAAGCCGACGACGTCGTTGCCCGGCCCACATCCGTAATCGAGAACGACCTCCCCGTCGTGCTTGCCCCAGAGACCCGAGAACTCGCGAAACAGCGGATGTTCCTCGAAGCGCCACTCGAGATATCGGACAGAGGCGCGGCGCGTGGCGAACGGAGTCGCCTTGACGGTGTGATCGCCCCAGTAGTCCTCCACGTCGGTGTGCTCGCTCGCGGTGTGGTTCTCAACGACTGGTGCGTGGCGGGAGAGATAGGGATCGCGGCTTCGGAGCGCAAGGAGCGCGCGCCTGGTGACGTTCACCACCCATGCGAACGCCCGTCGCACGGGTGCGACAACGATGCGCCTCGCGTATTCCCTGGCCCGGTCCATCGAAGCGGTCGAGTGTAGTTGCTGCCCGGCAGGGGTCAGGCGTTCAGCCTTGACGCTGAGAGCCGTTCCACGATCGCTGCCGCGACCCGCGCGCCCGCCTTGCCTCCCCCATACATCTCGGCCGCCGGCGAAGTCTTCTCACCAGGCTTCGGCAGTTCCTCCAGCGCTGCGGCGGCCGCGCCGGGATCGAGCCCCACCAGCCGGTTCCAGCCTGCCTCGACCGTCTCCACCCACTCCGTCTCCTCGCGCATCGTCACGCAGGGGACCGAGGCGAGGAATGCCTCCTTCTGCAGGCCCCCCGAGTCGGTGATCACCGCTCGCGAGGCCCGGACCAGGGCCATCATGTCGAGATAGCCGAGCGGCTCGAGCGCCCTGATCCCCCGCTCCTCCAGCGAGTCGAGTGCGCCCGCCGCCTCCAGCCGCGCCCGGGTCCGGGGGTGGACGGGGAAGATCACCGGCGCCGCCTGCGCGGCTAGGGCGAGCACCGCAATCAGACCGCGCAGCCGCTCGGGATCGTCGACGTTGCCGGCGCGGTGGGCGGTGGCGACGCAGAAGCCGCGGGGCGGGACCCCGAGGCGCTCCAGGGCGTCGGAGCGCCGGTCGGCGATCGGCCCGAAGGTGAGAGCGACGTCCGCCATCGTGTCGCCGACCAGCACCGCCCCTGCGCCCAGGCCCTCGTGTTCGAGGTTCCGAGCCGCGGTCTCGGTCGGGCAGAGCAGCAGCTCCGAGACCGAGTCCGCCACGACACGGTTGATCTCCTCCGGCATCGCGCGGTTGAAGGAGCGCATGCCGGCCTCCACGTGGGCGACCGGGATCCGCGCCTTGGCGCCGACCAGCGCGCCTCCGAGCGTGGAGTTGGTGTCGCCGTAGATCAACAGGGCGTCCGGGCTCACCTCGTCCGCGAGCGGGTCTAGCGCCGTCAGGATCGCCCCGGTCTGCTCAGCGTGGCTCCCAGAGCCGACCCCGAGCTGGTAGTCCGGCGGAGGCAGCCCGAGCTCCTCGAAGAAGACCGCGGAGAGCTCGCGGTCGTAGTGCTGGCCGGTGTGGACGAGCACCTCCTCTGCGGACTCCCGCAGGTGTTGGGAAACGGCCGCCGCCTTGACGAACTGGGGCCGGTTGCCGACCACCGTCATCACGCGCACGACCGGAGTCACGCCTTCGGCCAGTTGCTCAGGCCAATCAGGTTGAGGCAGCGCCGGACGCCGCGGTAGCCGGCGGACCGGAGGGCGCTCGGTATCCGGCCGTGGATCCGATCGCGCGAGAGCCTCGGGGCGTCGGGCTCCGAGGTGACGAAGCGGACCAAAGGGCGGCTCACAGTTGTCCACGCAAACTCGGCCGCCGCGCGGCGCAGCCCCTCCGCGTACGCGCCCTTTCCCCCGTCCAGCACCTGCTCGAGCCCGGCAGCGACCGCCTCGACGTCGCCCTCCGGCACGGCGATTCCAAGCCCCTCCTGCTCGATGCGGCGGCCGAGATCGCCTCCCTCCGTGCAGACGATCGGCAGGCCGGCCCAGAAGCAGTCGAGCAGCCGTCCCCGGAAGGCGCGGAAGTCCGCCTGCTCGATGTGGGTGGAGACGGCGCAGTCCGCGTCCAGGAGCCAGTCCCCACGACGCTGATAGGGGACCCAGGAGTCGCTGAAGAAGACGGACTTGCCCATCGCCCTGAGCTGCTCGGCGAGCGTGCGAGCCTCGTGCGCGGCGCGATGCTCCGGGCCGAAGGAGACCATGAAGACGAGCTTCACACTCGGGCGGCGCTCAGCTAGGGCGATGACGCCTCGGATCGCCGTGGGGGCGTCGAACCAATCCCAGATGCCCCCGTTCCAGAGCACGATCTCGTCGTCGGGGCCGATCTCGGGGAAGGCCGCCCGAATCCCGGGGTGATCGCTGCGCCTGGGGGGCTCCGGATCCACGCCGAACGGCACCACGTCGATGACCGACCTCAGGGTCCGGTCGCGGTCGTAGAGGGCCGGTGAGATCGCTCCCTCCGCCAGCATCACGCCGAGGAGGAAGTCGCGCTGGCTGTCGTCGATACAGGCGAAGTGGTGGCCGATCCGGATTGACTCGGACAGCCGGTCCGTCGCGAACGCCGCCATCAGCTTCCGCCGCAGCTGCGAGCGCCCGGCGTAGTGCTCGATCGTGGGGATCGTCTCCGGGTCGTAGAGGTCGAAGATCAGCCTAGCCCCGGAGCGCCTCAGCATTTGCATCGCGAGAGGCCAGAGCGGGCGGGAAACCACCACGTCCGCCCGCTCGATGTGCGGCGCCAGCGCACGAGGATCGTGGGGGTTGAAGACGGCGAGAGGGAAATCCCAGTCGCCCTCTCCCTGCGCCACGGCCAGGGTGACCTCGCCGTATGAACGCAGCACCTTCGCCAGCTCCGTCGCGCGGATGCCGACGCCGCCCATGCGCGGGCCCACCGCGTCCGGGTAGATCAACAGGATCTGCCGGTCGGCAGGGCTCTCCGCCATCGATTCCATCATCGGCGTTGGGTCACTTTCTCGATCAGGTCGGCGACGGCTTCGGCGGGGGCCGGGTAGACGTAGGGCTCGAGGCCGTGAGGCGCGAAGGCGCGACCCAGCCGCTGGTCCACGGCCTGCTCCAGAGCGGCTGCCAGCCCCTCAGCGTCATCGGTGCTGATCGTGAGGCCCGTGCCGGTTTCCTTGACGATCCGCGCCGCCTCGTTGTCATCGGCGATCGCGATGATCGGCTTGCCGGCGGCGAGGTACTCGAAGAGCTTGCCGGTGGCAAGCGACACCTTCTCGGGCGCGGTGACGAGGAGCAGCGCGTCGGCTCGCCGCTCGAGCGCGAGCATGTCCTCGTGCGCCAGCGGCCCCAGGTGGCGGATCACGCCCGCGGGATCGAGCTGCTCCAGATAGCGCTCCTCGTCGGGGTCGCGCCGGCCGGCCACCAGGATTCGCAGCCGGCGCGCGGTCTCGGGCCGGCGCTCGAACAGCAGCCGGAGGGCGGGCCCGAGCAGGCTTGGATCCCGCCGGTTCGACCCGGCGACGTAGAGCTTCCCGGCGTGCACGATGTTGACCGCGGACCCGTCCAGGGACGGAGGGGACGCGGCTCCGACGGTGGTCTCGAGATCGGGATCCCAGCCGTTGGTGATGCACGAAGAGCGCGCGCCCAGCCGCTCGGCGAGGTCCGCCGCGATCGGTCTCGTCACCCCGATCACGTGGTCCGCGCATGCGACGACCCTGTGCTCGAGCCAGCGATCGAAGGCGTCCTGGCCCGGGAGTGGCCAGCCATCCCGCAGTGACTCGAATCGCCAGCCGTCGCGAAAGTCGGCGATCCAGGGAGGCCGCCGGCGCCCGAGCGCGAGCGGGATCAGGTGGGTCGAGTGCGGCGGGCTGCTGGTGATCACGCAGTCGATCCGCCGCTCGCGCACGAGGCGGCGCGCCGCCCAGACGGCCGCCGGGTTCCAGGTGAGGAGGTGCGCATCCGGTACGACCAGGTCAGCGATGAGCGCTGGAGGCCTCGCCTCGCCCATTTCCGGTTCGCCGGCCGCTGGCGCCGCGGGCCGGGGGCGGCGGAACAGCCGTCGCAGAGTCGAGGAGGCGACGAGGTCCGAGGTCCGCTCCGTTTCCTCTCCGTCGTCGGGGAGCGTGCCGAACGCCCGCGTGGTCAGCACCGTGACCTCGTAGCCGAGCCGCCGGAGCCATCGGCTCATCGCACGCCAGCGATGGGCTCCGACGGAGGTCTCCGGCGGGAAGTAGTAGGTGATAATCAGCAGCCTGCGCCTCGGCTCGGTCATGGCCCGGCATTCTGGGTGATTCCTGACCGCGCAAGCCGGCCCGTTCGGCAAACATGGGGGAAGTCATGTGCGGGATCTGCGGCGCAATCCATCTGCGGGGTGAGGCGATCCCCGACCTCGGGCGCAGGCTCGAGGTCATGAACGAGCTGATCTCGCATCGCGGCCCCGACGACTCGGGAACCTGGATGCACGAGCGCGGGCACGTCGGTCTCGGTCACCGCCGGCTCAGCATCATCGACCTCGAGCACGGGCATCAGCCGCTCGGCGATCGCGCGGGCCGCTGGATCACCTACAACGGTGAGGTCTACAACTACCCCGAGCTGCGCCGGGAGATCGGGGGCGGCTTCGAGACCAGCTGCGACACGGAAGTCGTCCTCCGCGCCCACGATCGATGGGGCATCGACTCGCTGCAGCGGCTCCGGGGCATGTTCGCCCACGCGATCTGGGACGAGCCCGCCCAGGAGCTCGTCTGCGCCCGCGACCGGTTCGGGATCAAGCCCTTCTATTACGCGGTCGTCGACGACATCTTCTACTTCGCCTCCGAGGCGAAGGCGCTGCTGCCCATGCTGCCCTCGATCGAGACCGATCTCGACGGGCTGAAGGACTATCTCGCCTTCCAGTTCTGCCTGGCCGGGAAAACCCTGTTCAAGGGCATCCGCGAGCTGCAGCCGGGCCACCTGCTCCGGATCCGCCGCGGCGCGGCGACGCCGCAGCGCTACTGGGAGGTCTATTACGACGTCGACTTCGAGCACACGGGGCGCTACTTCGAGGAGCGGATCGAGCAGCTGATGGCGGAGTCCGTGCGCCTCCACATGCGCAGCGACGTGCCGGTGTCCGCCTATCTCTCCGGGGGAGTCGACTCGAGCGCCGTCGCGTCGCTGGCCGGCGGCGAGCAGGGCGGGCTCGACGCCTTCACGGGGAAGTTCTCCGAGGACCCCCGCTACGACGAGTCCGGCTACGCGCGCCTGCTCGCCACCCAGCGCGGCCTCGATCTGCACGAGGTCGACATCGGTGTCGAGGACTTCATCGCGAACATCGAGAGCGTCGCCTACCACATGGACTACCCCGCGGCCGGCCCGGGCTCCTTCCCCCAGTACATGGTCTCCAGGGCCGCGGCGGAGCGGGTCAAGGTGATCCTCGGCGGGCAGGGCGGCGACGAGGTCTTTGGGGGGTACACGCGCTACCTGATCGCCTACTTCGAGCAGTGCATCAAGGGGGCGATCGAGGGGACCCTCCGGGACGGCAACTTCGTCGTCACCTACGAGTCGATCATTCCCAACCTGGTCTCGCTTCGGAACTACAAGCCCATGCTCCGTGACTTCTGGCGCGAGGGGCTGTTCGAGGACCTGGACGCACGCTACTTCCGGTTGATCAACCGCTCACACCACATCGAGGAGGTCGACACCGAGGCGCTCGGCGACTACTCGCCGTTCGAGACGTTCCAGGAGATCTTCAACGGCGAGAACGTCGGGCACGAGGCCTACTTCGACAGGATGACCCACTTCGACTTCAAGACCCTGCTGCCGGCCCTGCTCCAGGTCGAGGACCGTGTCTCGATGGCGCACGGCCTGGAGTCCCGGGTGCCGCTGCTCGATCATCGGCTGATCGAGCTGGCGGCCACCATTCCCGCGGACGTCAAGTTCCGTGACGGCGAGATGAAGCAGGTCTTCAAGCGCTCCCTTCGCTCGGTCGTCCCCGACCAGATCCTCGATCGCACCGACAAGATGGGCTTCCCGGTACCGCTCACGGAGTGGCTCAACGACGGGGCGCGGGAGTTCGTCACGGACGTCCTCTCCACGCGCCAAGCCCGGGAGCGGGACCTGATCGACAACCGCAAGGTGCTCGACGGGCTCGATGCTGAGCAGCGCTTCGGCCGCAAGCTCTGGGGCCTGCTCTCGCTCGAGCTCTGGCAGCGCGCCTATCACGACCGGGAGGTGGAGTTCAAACGGCTGCTGATCGAGTCGCCCAAGCCGGTGGCCGAGGTTCGGCGACTTCGCGCGACGGATCAGGCGCCCGGCTGAGTAAACGCCGGCCGAAAGGCGGCAGTCAGCATCTGCGGCCTTTGAGCTGGCTCAGGCGGAATTGGATCGTGGCCCTGGAGGCCGTGATGCTCGCGGGTGTCCTGCTGCTGAGCATCGGCTCGCTGACGGCCGGCCCTGCCTTCAGCGGAAACGAGACCTGGTCGACCTCGTCGATCTGGTCGCTCCTGCACGGCCACGGATATGAGCCCTGGCCGAACGTGGGCTCAGGAGCCTATGACGGCATCCCGGACTACTGGTCCACGCGCTTGGGGCTGCTACCGAGCCTGCTTGGCGAGCTCGTCTTTCCCACCACCCTGGCCCTGAACCGCGCGCACGCAATCTACCGCTCCACCCGCCAGATCGCGAGCGCCCTGCGGCAGCCTTTCCTTCAGCTTGGCCGACGCCATGGCGCGGGAGGATAAGGACGCGATCGCGCGATCACTTCACCGCGCTGACGTAGAGATCGAGGCCGGCTAGATGGGCCGGCCAGCCGAGCAGCCGCTCGCGCCCTACAACGACCGGTCCAATCAGCAGGGGGTCGAAGTTCTCGCGTCGCACCCGTACTTCCGAGAAGCTGGAGAAGAGCTGCCTCGCCTCCGGCTTTGAGATGTAGGCGGTCGCCGGAGCCACCTCCCCTTCGAGGTTGCGGTCGTAGCGGCCGCGCATCTCCTCCTCGTCCGTCGCCCGTCCTCGCAGCCGGCCTCCCAACCCTATGCGCAGCCGCCTGAACGAGCGCGCGTTGTAGACCATCACCAGGGCCCGTCCGCCGGGACGTAGGACGCGGCGAACCTCCTCGACGGCCCGCGGCAAGTCTCCCGTGTGATGCAGGCAGCCGATCGTGACCACGTGGTCGAAGCTCCCCTGCGGGTGGTCGATCTCCAGCGCCGACCCGACTCGTACCCGCCGCTCCGGGTTCTCGATGCCCAGCTCTGCGAGGCGGTGGCGGACCATCTCCACAGGGCCCGGGGCTATGTCGAGTCCCGAGTAGTTGAAGCCGCGCTGAGCGAGGGCCTGGCTGACGGTGCCGTAGCCGAGGCCGATCTCCAGCAGGCGCTCACCGCGGCCACCTGCGGGCAGATAGCTCCCGAGGTAGGGATAGAGCGCCAAATAGGCGGCGTCGAAGCGGGCCAGGTTCTCACGCGATGGCTCCGTGATGCCGAGTTGGGTCGCAAGCCCGGTGCCACAGAGCTCATCCCAGAAGGCGGCGTTGCGCCGATCGATCTCGACCTGGTTGATGGCCATCGCGCAAGCGTAGTTCTTATCCATGGGCCCACTGACTACGGGGCTCGGTCGTTTTCCGCTCCGCTACGGTCCCCCCGAATGACTGCCACCAAGGGGATTGCCAAGACCGTCGTCTCGGTTACTCCGGTCGCGATCGAGAGGGACAGCCGGACGCTGAAGCAGGCAGCCTCGCTGGTCCGTGCCGGTTATCGCTCGATCGTCGTCGAGGGAGAGCGAAGCCGGCTCGATCCCGGAGAGCTGCCCTTCGAGCTGGTCACCCCCGCGGGCGTGCCGGAGGCCTGGGGGTCGGATCACGAGCAAGCGGGGGGCCCTCACGGCCGTCCAATCGACGAGCAGGCGCCGCCAGCCGGGAATGCGGCGGGGAGAAGGGGCCTCGTCAGGCGCGGGCTGTGGTTCGTCTACACACGTTGGTTCGCGCTGCTCGAGCGGCTGATGCCCGGCTTCAACCCACGCTGGTGGGAGTTCAAGTCGCGCCTGCGTTGGACGCTGAACGGTCTGCGCAGTCTCCCCAGGGCCGACCTCTACATCGTGCACTCTCCCCGCCCTTATCCGGCCGTGGCGCTGCGACGCCTGCTGGCGCCGGGTGCCCGCCACGCGTATGACGCCCACGACGCCTACTTCGAGATTGTGGGGGGCGGGGAGGGGGTTCCACCGCGACCCGGCCAGCCGACCTGGGAGCGCCTGGAGCGGCGCTGTGTGAGCGGGGCGAGTTACTTCGCCACCGTCAGCGACGGGTTGGCCGACCTGCTCGAGGAGCGATTCGGTCGACGCCCGGCCGTGATCCGCAACTGCCAGGACCCACGCCTCAATCGGCCCGCGCCGGTCGGCCTTCGTGAGCGACTGGGCCTGTCGGGGAGCGATTACCTGCTCGTTTCGATCGGGAACCACAAGGCGGGCCTGGGTGTCGCGGCGCTCGAGGCCATTCGCCGGCTCCCCGCCGACGTGCACCTGGCTCTCGTCGGACGTGGCTACGACGAGTTATGGGACGCGATCGAGGAGCGCGACCTCGAGGGACGGGTGCATCTGATCGGGCCCGTGCCGCCGACCGAGGTGGCGAGTTTCATCGGCTCGGCCGACGCTGCGGTGACTCTCTATGAACCCCTGGACCGCAACTACGAGCGGATGCTGCCCAACGGCTTCTTTCATGGGCTCGCCGCCGGTCTTCCCATGCTCTACCCGCAGACCTCGCCCGAGGTGGCCGCCCTGGGGGAGCGCTACGGCCTGGGTCTCTCGGTCGACCCCCTCGACCCCGACTCGATAGCCGCCGCTGTCGCCCGCCTCAGTGGTGACCCCGCGCTCGCCCGACAGCTTCGCGCCGGCGCCGAGCGGGCCGGCGAGGAGGAGAGCTGGGAGCATGAGGAGCGGCGCTTCCTCCTCTTGGTCGAGGGAGCCGTGGGAAGTGGCATGGCGGCTACTCAGCCGCCGACGGCCGCATCCGCCGGCGCAACCTGCGGAGCTGGTGCACGACGGCACGCGGGCTGAGATAGGTGTAGTAGGTCCAGCGCAGTTGACCTCGCCCTTGGCGTAGCCACCGTCCGCGTCGCAGGGCGCGGCTGACCAGCTTGGCGTCGTTCCCGGAGATGCGGGGGTCGAGTCCAGCCTCCACCAGGTCGTCGTCGAAGGCCTGGATCAGCGCCCTGTAGGTGTAGCGATCCGATGCGATCAGGTCCCTGTGGGCGTTCTCGGTCAGCTCCCGGCGCACCGCGGGGTCGCGAAAGCGCGCGAGGGCCTGATCGAAGTTGGAGAAGTCCTTGCGAAGCGGGATGTAGTGGACCATTGGCTCCATCAGACCCGAGTAGCGGCCCTCGAAGAGGAGCTGGCAGTTGCGGAGCACCGCCGCCTCGAAGTGCCGAGGGCCGATCGTCCGGTAGTAGACATTGTCCTCGAGCGCGGGCGCCGACTTCAGATCCTCGAGCCTGACCTCACGCCCCTGAGCGGCGATCTCCTCGTACTCGCTCGTGACCCGATCGTCCAGATCGAAGATCGAGACCCCCGACTCGACACCTAGGACCCCTCTGCAGCGGGAGAGAAAGCGGAGCCAGCGATCGCCATACAGACGGCTCTCCTCGCCGACCTTGATGTCCAAGACCAGGCCCGAGTCGGTTGCGAGCTCGGCGAAGCGGCGGCCGATGGCCGCCTTTTCCATGCCCCCCCGGCCGGAGTACGCCGGGATCTCACGGCCTCTGTAGCCGACGTCGACGGGGCGCTCCCGATCGGGGATGGAAAAGCGCCGGCCGTCCTCGACGAGCTGGTCGCTGACGTAGCCCGGCAGGTTCGTCCGTATTCGGGGGATCCGCGTACGTGCCCCGTAGACCGCGTCGAACTCGGATGGCTCGAGACAGGTGTAGAGCGTGTCGAAGCCGACCTCGTCGCAGAACCAGAAGCGGTGACCGCAATAGCGGTTCTCGTCCTGTGCGAACAGCACCTTGTGAGCCCGCGAGGTCCGCAGCCACTCCAGATGGTCCTCGTTCAGGGCGTACGCGCCGGCGCCGAGGACCGAGTAATGGACGATGACCAGCTGGAAGTCGAGCTGGGCGATTCGCGTGGGCAGGGCGGTATCGGTATTGAGGGATCGAACGTTGAACCGTGAGTACCGCTCGAACGCGCCGACGTGCTCCATGATCGTGGCCGCGTCCCTGAACCAGAACGCGGTCGGGAAGTGGTAGAGAAGCAGAGCACCGCCGACCTGGCTGCGGTCGGGCGGAGCCTCGACTCCCGTCGACGGGTGCAGGGCCGGCCGCGCATCTCTCGCCTTGGCGGGTTGGAATTTCCGGGACAGAGTGGGCGCATTATCTCGCCGGGCTGGCCAGGGCCGATCACCTACACTGCCCGGCTTCCATGAAGGTTCTGATCACAGGCGGGGGCGGCTTCATCGGATCTCATCTGGCCGAGCGCCTGCTCGGCGAGGGCCACGAGGTGCTCGCCATCGACAACTTCGCCACCGGGCGGAGGGACAACCTCGCGGAGCGTGACGGGCTGACGCTCGTCGAGGGATCGATCGCCGACCGGGAGACGCTCGACGACGCCTTCGATTCCTTCGGCCCCGATGCCGTCGCGCACGCGGCGGCCTCATACAAGGATCCGGAGGCCTGGGCGGAGGACGCCCGCACCAACACGCTCGGGACCGCGAACGTCGTGGAGGCGGCTCGGGCCTCTGGCGTCGAGCGGATCGTCTACTTCCAGACCGCGCTCTGCTACGGGACCCAACCCCTCGAGACGCCGATCTCGCTCGAGCACCCGATCCTTCCCGACTCCAGCTACGCGATCTCGAAGACGGGCGGCGAGCAGTACATCCAGCTCTCCGGGATCCCGTTCGTCTCGCTCCGGCTCGCAAACGTCTACGGGCCGCGCAACCTGAGCGGGCCGCTGCCCACCTTCTTCCAGCGCCTCAGCGAGGGGAAGCCGTGCTTCGTCGTCGACACACGCCGGGACTTCGTCTATGTGGACGACCTGCTCGAGGTCGTGCTCGCCGCCCTCGAGGGGACCGGCGACGGCTTCTACCACGTCTCCTCCGGCTCGGACCACGCGATCAAGGAGCTCTTCGACGCCGTGGTCGAGGCGATGGGGATCAAGCTCGATGAGGAGGTCGAGGTCCGGCCGAGGCCGGAGGAGGACGCACCGTCGATCCTGCTCGATCCCTCCCGCACGCAGGCGGACTTCGACTGGAAGGCAACTGTTCCGCTGACGGATGGCGTCGCCGAGGCCATCGCCTGGTATCGCGATCACGGGGTGGGGGCCACCTACACGCACCTGAAGGCCGAGGAGCTGAAGGTCCCCGAGTGACCGAGGTCGCCGGGAGCAGGGTCCTGGTCGTCGGGGGGGCCGGGTTCGTCGGCTCGAATCTGGTTCGGCGGCTGCTGGAGCTCGACGCCGGCCGCGTTCTCGTGGTCGACAACCTGCTTTCCGCCGAGCGGGAGAACCTGCCGGTCGATCCCCGGGTGGACCTGGAGGAAGGATCGATCACCGATGACCGGATCCTGGCCAGCGTGCCGTCCGATCTCGATTACGCCTTCCACCTCGCCACCTACCACGGCAACCAGAGCTCGATGGTCGATCCGCTGGCCGATCACGAGAACAACACGCTCACGACGCTGAAGCTCTACGAGGCGATCAAGGGCTTCGGCGGGGTTCGACGGGTGGTCTACGCCTCCGCCGGGTGCACCGTGGCGGAGAAGACCTTCGAGGGGGCGGAGGCGACGCAGGAGGACGCGCCCGTCTCGCTCTGGCTCGACAGCCCGTACCAGATCTCCAAGATCGTCGGTGAGCTCTATTCGAACTACTACCTGACGCGACACGGGCTGCCCGTGGTGAAGGCCCGCTTCCAGAACGTCTACGGCCCCGGCGAGGTGCTCGGTGCCGGCCGCTGGCGAGGGACGGCCAACACCGTCTGGCGCAACGTGACCCCCACCTTCATCTACAGGGCGCTCAGTCACGAGGCCCTGCCGGTGGAGAACGGCGGCGTCGCCACTCGGGACTTCATCTACGTCGACGACATCGTCGCGGGCCTGCTCGCCTGCGCTACCCGCGCGCGGCCCGGCGAGGTGTACAACCTCGCCAGCGGCACCGAGACCTCGATCCTTCGGCTCGCTGAGCTGGTCAACGAGCTCACGGGGAACCCGACGCCGATCGCGCTGGCGCCCGCGCGGGACTGGGACCACTCGGGCCAGCGCTTCGGCAGTGTCGAGAAGGCGCGAGCGGAGCTCGGGTTCGAGTGCGACGTCGAGCTGCGGGACGGCCTCGAGCGCACGATCGCCTGGACGCGCGACAATCTCTCGCTGATAGAGAGAACCATCGGGAAGCACAGAGAGCGAATGGATCAGCTCGCTTCGGTTCCCGCGACCTAGTTGAGAGCATGGAGACCTCCGCAGCCTCCCCGCGAGTGATCGAGCCCGGCGGCGGCGATCGCTTCCCCAGCTTGAGCGAGATCTGGCGGCATCGGGACCTGGTCTACTACCTGGCCCGTCGCGAGGTCTCGGGCCGCTACAAGCAGTCGGCGATCGGCGTCTTCTGGGCGGTCCTCCAGCCGGTCCTGCTCGCGGTCGTCTTCAGCGTCTTCCTGAGCCTGCGGGCAAACGTTCCCTCGATTCCGGGTGTGCCCTATCCGGTGTTCGCGGTCTCGGGGATGGTGTTCTGGCTGTTCATCTCGAACGGGCTGGCGCTGGCCTCCGGGAGCACGGTGGCCAACGAGAGCCTGATCTCCAAGGTCTACTTCCCTCGAGTGATCATCCCGCTCACATATCTGTTTCCGGCCCTGGTCGATCTGGCGGTCGCGTTCATGGTCGTGATCGCCGCCATGCTGATCTACGGCGTCGGCTTCCATCCCCAGATCGTCCTGGTCCCTTTGGTCGTGCTGGTCGCGCTGGGCGTCATCCTCGGCGCCGGGCTGTGGCTCTCGGCCCTGAACGTGAGGTATCGCGACGTCCACCAGGTCATCCCCTTCCTGATCCTGATGGGCCTGTTCGTCAGCCCGATCATCTATCCGCTCGACATCGTTCCGGAGAGCCTCCAGCCCCTCTACGCGCTCAACCCGGTGACGGGCCTGCTCGAGGCGTACCGCTGGACACTGTTCGGGACCACGGACTGGCCCGTGGTCGTGGTGATCATTCCGGTGGTGGCGAGCGTGCTGCTGCTGGTCACGGGCGCGGCCTTCTTCCAGCGGGCGGAGCGGACCTTCGCCGACGTGATCTAGGGATCATGGGGACTCCGGCGATTCGCGTCGAGCAGGTCGGCAAGCGCTACGAGCTGGGCGCGACCCACGGAGGCGGGGCCCTGCTCTCAGAGCGCCTCCAGAATGCGCTCGCCACTCCGATCCGCGCGCTCCGCTCGCGGCGCGGCCCGACCCATCTGCAGCCGCCGCAGCCTCGATCCGACCGGGACGAGGTCTGGGCCCTGCGCCACGTCTCGCTCGAGATCGAGCCCGGCGAGATCGTCGGGTTGATCGGGCCGAATGGTGCGGGGAAGAGCACGCTGCTCAAGCTGCTCTCGGCGATCACGCCGCCGTCGGAGGGAAGGATCACGATCTGGGGGCGAACCGCCACCCTGCTCGAGGTGGGCACCGGGTTCCATCCCGAGCTGTCCGGGCGCGAGAACGTGTTCGTCAACGGCGCGATCCTCGGCATGCGCCGCCGGCAGATCGAGGCGCGCTTCGACGAGATCGTGGAGTTCTCCGGCGTCGAGCGCTTCATCGACACCCCGGTGAAGCGCTACTCGAGCGGCATGTACGTGCGGCTGGCGTTCGCGGTGGCGGCACAGCTCGATCCCGAGATCCTGCTCGTGGACGAGGTCCTCGCCGTCGGTGACGCCGAATTCCAGCGCAAGTGTCTGGCCAAGATGCGGGAGGCGTCCGATCTCGGGCGCACGGTGGTCTTCGTCAGCCACGATATGCAGGCCGTGCAGCGGCTCTGCTCTCGCGCCTACGTGATCGACAAGGGTGGCATCGTCGCCCAGGGAGCACCGTCGCAGGTGGTTGCGGGATACCTGAGCCGGGCGGGTCCCGAGCAGCGAGGCGGCGTCGCCGTGATCCCACCGGACGCCGAGCGCTTTCGGGGAACGGAGGCGGCCAAGCTTCGGAGGGTGGCGATGAGCGATGACGAGGGGAGAGGGACGAGCCGCGTCCGCCTGGGGCAGCCCGTCCGGGTCTCGCTGCTTTTCGAGGTGAAGCAAGAGATGGAGGAGGCGATCGTGGAGCTTGGGATCTCCACCCCCGACGGCCAGCGGGTGGCAACGATGCAGAACGTCGACCGCCCTGGGTCGCCGGTGGCCCTGAGGGAGGGCCTGAACGAGGTCGATGTCGTGGTCGGGATCACGTTGCTCCCCGGCGAATACGCGCTCGACGCCGCGGTACATGATCGCCACGGGTCCACGGCGGACTTCGTCTCGGAGGCGTTCCGGTTCACGGCCGTCAACGAGCCCGTCGAGGGGCAGGCGCGCTGGCCCTGGCCGGCAGTTCGAGGGCAGGTGCGGCCCGAGTCGACCTGGAGCGAGGCCAGGCCCGTGCACAAGGATCTGGTGGATGCCGCATCGCCGTAGGCAGAGGCAGATCCGCAACATCCTGGTCGTCTACAGCCTGGTCCAGCATCCGACGCGTCAGACGATCCGTGACTCGCTGGACGCCTTCGGCGAGTACTCGAACGCCCGCTGCTACTTCCTCAACCTTGGCGTCCGCAGAGTGCCGTGGTGGCTTCGGAGGATCGAATTCGACGCTGTCATCTTCCATACGACCTTCCTGTCGGAGCGCTGGAACCCGCCGGCGTTTCGACGGGTGCTGCGCCGGGCCAGTCGACTGAGGGGAATGGGCAGATTCAAGGCAGCCCTTCCGCAGGACGAGTTCCTGCGCTCCGAGGTCGTCCAGAGCTTCGTCGAGTCGTTCGACGTCGACCACATCTTCTCCGTCGGGCCTCCCTCCACCTGGCCCCAGCTCTACCCCGATGCGGCGGGGAGGGCCGCGCTCTCACGAGTCCTCACCGGGTACCTGCACCCGGGGACCGTCGAGCGGATCGACCGGATCGTCGATTCAAGCGCTCGGCGACCGATTGACATCGGCTACCGGTCGAGACACATGGCGCCGTGGCTCGGTCGGCACGGGCAGCTCAAGGGCCACATCGGCGAGGCCGTGAAGGAGGCGGCTCAGTCGCGAGGTCTCCGGGTCGATATCTCCACACGGGCTTCCGACACCCTGAGCGGCGACGATTGGTACCGCTTCCTCGCCTCCTGCAGGTACACGATCGGGGTGGAGGGCGGAGCGAGCGTCCACGACCCGGATGGCACCGTCAAGGAGTGCGCGGACCGGTACACGTCGGCGCAGCCCTCAGCCGCCTTCGCGGAGGTGGAGCGGAAGTGCTTCCCGGGACGCGATGGCGGGATCGACTATCGAGCGCTCTCGCCGCGTCATCTGGAGGCCTGCGCGACGCGCACGTGTCAGGTGCTGGTCGAGGGTGACTACAGCGGCGTGCTCAAGCCGGAAGTCCACTACATCCCGTTGCGGCGAGACCTCGGCAATCTCGACCAGGTGCTCGACAGGATCCAAGCCGACGCGGACCGTGCGCGCTTGGTGGAGGCTGCCTATGACGAGGTGGTCGCTTCAGGGGAGTACACGCACGAGCGCCTGATTCGCGAGGTGGAGGGCAGGGCTTTCGTGGGGCCCCCCGCTTCGGCCGACGGATGGTCACTCGAAGTCGCCCACCTTCTGTCGCGCATCGCCGAGCGCGCCGCTCGTGGGAAGGTCGCGCTCTATGTGGCAGTCGGCACCCGGTTACGAGTCTGGGCGATGCGTACTCTTCCCGAGCCGGCGCTGAGGGTGATCCGGCGTCGAGTCGCGGGCACCACAGCCGAGGCGGCGGCGATGCAATCGGCGGCGGACTGACGACCAGGGGGCCGAGGTGGCGGGCAACATCCTCGTCGTTTACGCGCTGCGCCAGTTTCCCGTGCGCAACGCGGTGCGGGATCATCTCTACTCGTTCGCCCGGTACTCGCGCAATCGCTGCTTCTATCTCAACGTCGCCCTGCGAGCCGTACCGCGCTGGGTTCGCCGCGTCCCCTTCGATGCGGTCATCTTCCACAACTCCTTTCTCTCCTTTCGCTGGGCGCCGGACCTCTACTTCGACCTGCTCGAACACGCCGCCCCCCTGAGGAACGTGGGTAAGGCTCGTGCCGCGATCGTTCAGGACGAGTTCCTGCGCTCGAATCTGGTCTGCGACTTCATCGAGGACTTCGGGATCGGTCACGTCTTCTCGGCCGCGCCGCGGTCGGAGTGGCCAAAGATCTACGACCGAGTGGATCGCGAGCGGGTGGGCTTCACCAGGGTGCTGACCGGATATCTCGATCCGCGCAGTGTCAAACGAGCGGAGCGAATTGCGGCGTCGATCCCGGAGCGCCCGCTCGACATCGGCTACCGATCAAGGCACATGGCGCCGTGGCTCGGTCGTCACGGGCAGCTGAAGGGCCGAATTGCCGACGTCGTGCGCGAGGCCGCGCCTCGTCACGGGCTTCGCGTCGACATCTCGACCGAAGCCGAGGACACGCTGTACGGGGACGATTGGTACCGATTTCTCGGCTCCTGCAATTACACGATCGGCGTGGAAGGCGGGGCTAGCGTGCTCGACCGCGACGGGAGCTTCAAGACGGCGACCGAGCGGTATCTGGTCGAGCACCCGAAGGCGACGTTCGAGAAGGTCGAGGCGGCCTGCTTTCCGGGCCAGGACGGGAAGCTCTCCCTGTTCGCGATCTCTCCGCGCCACCTCGAGGCATGTGCCACTCGCACTTGCCAGCTACTCGTCGAAGGAGATTACAACGGCATTCTGCGCCCGGGGGAGCACTACATCCCGATTCGGCCCGACCTCAGCGACCTCGAGGATGCCCTCGAGGAGTTGGGCAGCGATGAACGGCGTAGGCAGATCGTCGAGACGGCCCACCGCGACGTCGTTGCCTCCGGCCGTTATCAGTACTCGCGGTTCGTGGCCGAGGTCGAAGACGCGGTGACCGGGCCCGCTCCATCGGGTGCGTCTCGGGCGCTGTGGTCCTATTCGGCGGCCCTCGCCGGCGATCGGGCATCCTGGCTCGAGCTGTGGTGGTCGTTCGAGGGGGCGGTGAGGCTGCGGCCCTTGCTGTCGCTGGCGGCGCGTCTCAGAGCCTGGGCGTTCGCGGCGGCCCGGCGGGTCCTGCCGGAATCAATCCTCGAGCTGATCCGAAGGCGCAGGGACGGCAAGGCCGGCTCCTCACGATGAGTCGCCGCAGATCGGGTGCTAGCCGTAGTAGCGCGTCAGGGTGAGCAGCATCCCCCCCGCCGTGTGGGCGATCGCGAGGCAGACGAGGAAGACGCCCACCGCCGGCCCGTAGCGCTTGCCGGCTCCCCGCGCGGCGAGCGCGATCAGCGCGCCGTACAGCGCCAGCAGGGGGAAGAGGTAGCGGGGCTGCTCGTATCCTGCCGCGCCATCCAACCGGGCGACGAAGGCGGTTCCTGCGACCAAAAGGAGCAGGCCGAAGGTCAGCACGACGTAGGTCGCCAGCTCCCAGAGCCTCGAGCGGAGCACCTCTCGCACCCTGACTAGCTCCCTCGCCGCCAGGGCGAGTAGCCCCAGGCCGAGCCCCAGCGCCCAGTTGTACACCCACTGCGGAAAGCCGAAATCGAGCCAGCCGAACTGCCCGATGAAGCCGTTGAACCAGATCCCGCGAAGCTGGTAGACCTCGAAGTAGTCCTTGTGCATGAACGGAAGCTTGGGCAGGTAGAACTGCCACATGTAGCTGGCCAGGTCGAGCACCGTCCCCGACTTGGGGTAGTGGACCCCGGGGACCTTGATCCGCAGCGGCGGCACACCCGCGTTGCCGAACCAGAGGTTGCGGTCCCAGACCGTCGAGTTGAGCGCCATGTAGGTGATCACGGGGACGGCGATCACCGCGAGCGCCGTCAGCGCCCCGCGGGTCGCCTGCCGGCGCTGCTCCCCTTGGCCCGTGAAGGCGAGCACGACGAGCCCGAAGAGGATTCCCGGCGCCAAGCCGACCATGTTGAGCTTGGAGAGCAGCCCGACGGCGGCGACTGCCCCGATCGCCGCCCCCAACCGTGGCGTGAGCCCGTTGCGGAAGGCGCGCGCGAACAGGAAGAAGGTCGCTGCCGATGCCGTGTACAGGATGGTGTCGCTGGTCACGCCGCTGGACGTGAAGCCGAACATCGGCTGGAAGGCGACCGCCAGGGCCCCGACCGCCCAGGCCCAGGGAGTGCCCGGCAGCAGCTCGCGGAGGAAGAGGAATATGAGCAGCACGGTCGTGGCTGCGAGCAGGGCAGAGAACAGCCGCAGGATGTGCACACGGTCGGGTAGGGCCGTCCACGGCGAGAGGTGGTAGATGGCGGCGGCCCCGAAGTAGTAGAGCGGGGGGTTGTTGGTATCGGTCGTGTAGCCGCCCTCGCTCCTCGGGCTGGCCGGGCTGTTCGCCGCGCGCTCCAGGTTCTCGTGGTAGGTGGCCGTTCCGGGCACGCGGTCGTCCTTGCGGCGCTGGACGTCCTTCCAGCGCAGTGCGTTGAGCAGCTCGCGCTCCTCCGGGGAGAAGTGCGACAGACCGCTCCGCCCGGTGGGCGGCTTACCGGTCTCGGCGACGTGCTGCGCGTAGGCGACATGGCCCGCCTCGTCGGGCGTCTGGAAGAGCGGCGTAATCAGCCCCCAGGCGATCCCGTTGAGCAGCGCCACCGTGAAGCAGGCCCAGGCCGCCGTCGGCAGCCGTCGCCACCACGGGCGTCTGGGAGCCGGCCTGTGCCGGAGCTCCGGCATCTCCTCCGTTCGGCGCTGGCGCTCCCTGGTCCCCGTTTCCATCAGCGTGCCCTCCCCGGCAGCCAGACGAGGGACCAGAGACCGATCAGGCCAGCGGCAACGGCGAAGAGGACCGCCATCCAAAGCGACCAGCCGCCGGTCACCCCGGTCTGGCTGTTCGCGTAGCGATCGGCGATCGTGCCGGTCTGCGAGAACCAGCTCGCCGAGCCCGGCCGGAGGAAGCTCAGGCTCGCGACCTGCTGCTTCTGGGCTTGTGGGCCCTTGGGAGACCCCTTGATCCGCTTCGTGTCCCCGCCGATCGCAATCTGCCCTCGCATGGGGACGGAGAAGCAGAGGGTCGCCCGGCGCGCGACCCGCGTCCGCGGATGCAGCGGGATCTGCTGCGTGCCGGATCTCGCCGGCGCAAGGGTGCCCGCCGACACGCGTCCGTGGCGGTCGGTGATCTCGACCCGGAGATCCCGGGCGCCGCCGGCGATGTAGGCGACCACGAGCCTGATCCGGTCGGCGCCCCGGGGCACGCGCGACACCGCCTGGCATTGACGGGTGCCAGCGCTCACACCAACGGATGGGCGGATCGGCTCGACCGAGGATTGGCCTGCGACGGGGGGATTGGAGCTCAGCGCAAACGCCACGATGACGGCGGCGATCACCAGCACTCCCGCCGCCGCGGCCGCCAGGCGGGCCCTCACGCTATTCAGGGCGGCGCAGGCCGAGAATGCTGAGCAGGAACGAGGTGAAGAACACCTCGACGCCGACGGTAATCAACGTGGCAGCGAGGATGGCGAGCTTCTGCTCGCCCAGGCTTCCGAGCCCGTTCTCGATCCAGATCCCCACCACCAGCCCACCGAGGATAAAGCCGGCGACGATCCCGACTCCGCCCAGCAGCAGGCCGTGCTCGAGCCTGAATTTGGCGCGCATCCGGTTGAACCACTCGTCCCGCTCGCTCATGAAGTAGACGCCGTAGGCCATCGCGCAGAGGCCGAGGGCGACCACCTGGGTGCCGAGGATCAAAAGCAGCGCTCCGCCGATCAGGGCGTGGATGTCCCATTGGTGTCCGAGGAAGGAGACCCGCGCGAGCACCGCGATAATGATCAGCGCTCCCAAGCCGGCCATCGCCGTGCCGGGAGCGATGAAGAGGTGCTTCGGGCTGTGGATCAGCAGGAAGCGGAGGTGCCTCCAGCCGTCTCGCCAGGGGGAGAGCTTCGACTCGCCCTCGCGCGGGCGATAGTCGATGGGGAACTGGCGGATTTCGAGGTCGGCTTTGGCGGCCCGGATCACCATCTCGGAGGCGAGCTCCATGCCCGACGTCCGCAGGTCGAGGCGGGGGATGGCCTCGCGCCGTACGGCGCGCATCCCGCAGTGCGCATCACGGACCTTGGTGCCGAAGAGCCGGTTGAGCAGCCCGGTGAGCATCGGATTGCCGACGCGCCGATGCAGCCACGGCATCGCGCCGGGCTGGATGCCCTTCATGCGGTCGCCGAGTACGAGGTCGCCGCCGTCCTCGAGCTCGGTCACGAACCTGGGCAGTTCACCCGCGTCGTAGGTCATGTCGGCGTCCAGCATGACGATGTAGCGTCCACGGGCCGCGGCCAAGCCGGCGTGGTAGGCGCGTCCGTAGCCACGTCTTGGCTCGGGAACGACTCGGGCGCCGGCCGCCTCGGCCAGCTGCCCGCTCCCGTCCGTCGAGCCGTTGTCGACCACGACGACCTCGCCCTCATATTGGCCGCTGTCGAGCGCGTCGTGGGCCGCAGCGACGCAAGCTTGGATGGAATCCGCCTCGTTCAGGCAGGGGATCACGACGGAGACCTCCAGGCTCGCGGGCTCCTCCGACCCGTCGGCGATCAGTGGTGCCGTCGTGGTGCTCATCGGACGCCTCGGCGCATTCAGTCTACGACGCTCATCCCTGCCCTGGGCGCAGTCTACGCCTCCCGCGGGCGGGAACCCGCATCTAGCCCCGGGATTCGGCCGGCGCGGCCCCAGCGTACGCTGCGGCGACCTCGTCGATCCCTCCGCGCAGCTGAACGTGGCCCCCGTCGAGCCACATTCCGGTCGAGCACACGCTCCTGACCAGCTCCAGATCGTGGCTCATGAAGATGATCGTGCGGCCCTCGCGGTTGAGCCGGGTGAGCTCCTCCGCGCACTGGTCTCGGAAGGAGTCGTCGACCACCGAGAGGACCTCGTCGAAGACGTAAATGTCGGCCGGGAAGCAAACGGCGGTGGCGAAGGAGAGCCTGGCCTGCATGCCTGTCGAGTAGCGCTTGATCGGGGTGTCGAGATGGCTGGCGACCCCCGCGAAGGTCGCGATCCGATCCATCTCGGCGCGGATCGCCCCGGCACTGAGCCCGAGAATGGTTCCCAGGAGCGCAACATTCTCCCGGCCCGTCAATTCCGGATGGAAGCCTGCGCCGACCTCGAGCAGGGGGATCATCCGCCCCCAGACCTCGATCTTGCCGGTGTCCTGCATCGCGATCCCGGAGATCACCTGGGTGAGCGTGGACTTCCCCGAGCCGTTAGTTCCCACGATGCCGAACGCCTCCCCACGGTGGACCTCGAAGCTGACCTCGGAGAGGGCCCAGAACCGCTCGCGCTCGTGGTCGCGGCGCACGATCGTGCTCAGGGTGTGCTGCAGGCTGAGCTCCTCGCCCAGGGCGTAGCTCTTGCCAACCCCCTCGCAGCGGACCGCCGGGTCAGTCCGGGGCTGGCCGCCGTTCGAGTCAGACATAGTCGGAGAAGCGGGTCTCCATCCGCCCGAAGACGTACCAGCCCAGCAGAGTCACCACCGCGGTCTCGGCGACCGCCACGGCGATCGCGAAGCCGTCCGGAGCGATCCCGAGCAGCGACCAGCGCCAGCCCTCGATCACCCCGGAGGCCGGGTTGAAGGCGAGCACCTTGGCGAATGACCCGGCCGCGTCGAGCGGGTAGCCGACCGGCGTCAGGAAGATCCCGGCCTGCACGACGACCGGTGCGAGGGCGACCGCATCGCGGAAGCGGCCGCCGAGCGCTGTCACGAGCAGCGTGAACCCCCACATCAGGAGGACCAGCCAGACGAGCAGGACCGGCATGGCGAGCGCCTCGATCCCGAGGCTGCCGCTGATCGCCGCAGCGGCCACGCTGGCTGCGAGCACCACCGCCAAAGGGGGGAGCACGGAGATCAGCGTGCCGGTGACGAAAGCGACGCGGGGGCAGGGGCTCCGCCGGACGACCTGCCAATTGGAGGGCAGGACCTGCGGGGCGACGGTGATCGTCATCTGCACGTAGGTCCACACCGCGAGCCCGACCAGCGCGAAGACGACGTAAGGCACGTCGCCGGTGTCCACGTTGGTCACCTTGGAGAAGGCGAGCGTGAGCGCGGCGAGCATGCCGAGCGGCTGCAGCACCAGCCAGAGCGGGCCGAGCGCCGACTGCTTGTACTTGATCTTGACGTCCCGGCGGCCCAGCATCCAGCCGACCGGGAGGCTCGCCCAAACATCGGCGAGGCGAATCCTGCGGCGCGCCGGAAGGGTGACCCGCAGCCGGTCCTCGATGAGGCTCGCCTGGGCACCGGAGACGTCGGTGGGTGAGGCAGCCTCGGCCTGTGTCGGGCTCGGGCTCATCAGGGGGCAATAGTCTAGGCCGACATGCCCGAGCGCCGATTGGGCCATTGCAAGCTCTGTGAGCTGGCCGATTTCGGGGATCCGGAGCTGCGGGAGCTGATCCGCGACGTCTACGCAGGCGACCTTGAGCACTTCGGCGATCCCGGCTTCCCCTCGGGCCGCGAATACCGGAAGTACTGGGAGGTGGCGATGACGCTGCGGGCGTTCCGGAGCCTCGGGGCCCTCCGGCAGGACGCGCGCGTTCTCGGCGTCGGCGCCGGTCGCGAGGCGACGATCTACTGGCTGACCCGCCATGTCGGCGAGGTCGTGGCCACTGACCTCTACCGGACCGCGGACGCCTGGTCGGAGACCGACTCGAGCGCGGACATGCTTACCGACCCCGGCCGGTACTGGGACCGCGACTGGAACCCCGAGCGGCTCACCGTCCGCCACATGGACGCGCTGGCGCTCGACTTCGAGGACGAGAGCTTCGACGCGATTTTCTCCTCGAGCTCGATCGAGCACTTCGGGGACTTCCCGGATGTGCGGCGCAGCATCGAGGAGATGTTTCGGGTCCTGCGGCCCGGCGGTGTACTCGCGCTTGCGACCGAGTTCCGACTCGAGGGCGACAGGATCGGCTACCCGGGCCTGCTCCGGTTCGACGAGCCAGAGCTCCGCTCACTCCTTCTCGACGGCCTCTGGTGGGACCCGGCGACACCGATGAAGCTTCAGATCTCGGACGAGACCCGCGTCACGGCGGTCGAAATGAGCGAGGCGATCGCCGACCAGGAGTCGGGCAAGCGAGGCTGGAGCCGTTACCCGCACCTCGTCCTCCGCCACGAGCAGTTCCTCTGGACGAGCGTCCACGTCGCCCTGGTCAAGTCGGGCCTGACTGTGGCCGAGTGGCGCCGGCGTACGCCCGGGCTGCCACCGACGGTCTCGGCCAGGGAGCGGCTCGCCCGGCGGGCCTACCCCGTGGTGGCCTGGGGCCGGCGCAAGCTCTCGCGCTCCTGATCAGGCCGACCCGGACAGTGCATCGAGGTCGGCCCTTACCATCATCTCGACCAGTTCCTCGAAGCCCACCCGAGCCTCCCAGCCGAGCTCGTCCTTGGCCTTCGCCGGATCCGCGACGACCTCCTCGATGTCCGCGGGGCGGGCCAGGTCCGGGTCGATCCGGACGTGGTCCTCGCGCTTCAGGCCGACGCAGGCGAAGGCCGTGTCGACGAAATCGCTGACCGAATGCGACACCCCCGTGCCGATCACGAAGTCGTCGGGGTCATCGCGCTGGAGCATCATCCACATGGCTTCGACGTATTCCTTGGCGTAGCCCCAGTCCCGGCGCGCCTCGAGGTTGCCGAGCACGAGCTCGTCCGCCAGCCCGAGCTTGATCCTCGCGACTCCCATACTGATCCGTCGGGTGACGAATGCGGTGCCGCGGCGCGGGGACTCGTGGTTGAAGAGGATCCCCGAGCTGGCATGCAGGCCGAAGCTTTCGCGGTAGTTGACGGTGATGAAGTGGCCGTAGACCTTCGAGACGCCGTACGGGCTGCGCGGATAGAAGGGCGTGCTCTCGCTCTGCGGCGTCTCGCGAGCCCGGCCGAACATCTCCGAGGACGAGGCCTGATAGAAGCGCGCCTCCGGGCAGGCCTCCCGGATTCCCTCGAGCAGCCGGGTCACGCCGACCGCGGTGTACTCCGCGGTCGCGACCGCCAGCCGCCACGACTCGGCCACCGAGGACATCGCTGCGAGGTTGTAGACCTCTTCGGGGGTCGAGTCCCGGAGCACGTCGACCAGCGACCCCTCGTCGAGCAGATCGCCGGGGTAGAGAGTGATGCGGTCGGCGATCGGCTCGAGCCGCTCGAAGGGACGGTCGGTCGACCCGTGGACGAGGCCGTGGACCTCGTAGCCCTTGTCGAGCAGCAGCTCGGCCAGGTAGCTGCCGTCCTGCCCGCTGATCCCGGTGATCAGCGCCCGGGTCACGGCGCGGCCGCCTGCCCCTTGCCCAGGGGCAGCTCGAGCGCGCGCCCGTAGCCCTCCACCGTGCGCTGGGCCACCCTCTCCCAGGTGTAGAGCTCAACGCGCCGCCGCGAGCGCTCCCTGAGCCGCTCGAGCTCGCTCGGGTTCCCCAGGACCTCGCGGATGGAGCGGGCGATGTCGGCAGGGTCGGCGGGGTCGAAGGTCGCGTCGAGGTCGCCGAGCAGCTCGGGCATCGCCGACGTGCCACTGGCGGCGACCGGCGCCCCGCAGGTCATCGCCTCGAGGATCGGCAGGCCGGCTCCCTCGTAGAGGGAGGGGAAGACGAACAGCTCGCAGGTCCGGTAGAGCGCCGCGAGCACCTCGTCTGGGACGAAGCCAGTGAGAAGCAGGTTTTGGGACTCGATGCCGAGGCGCCGCGCGAAGACCCGCAGGCTGAAGCGGAGGTGGTGGGCCAGGTTGCAGGCGATCACCAGCTGATGGGCGTCGCGCATCCGTGCGGGTAGCTCGGCGTAGGCCCGGATCGCGCCCTCGAGGTTCTTGCGGTAGTCGACGCCGCCGACGTAGAGCAGGAAGCCGGGACGTACCTTCGGCAGCGCTGAGCGGAGGAGTGCCCGCCCCTCCTCGCGTGTTCGGACCAGCGAGGAGAAGTGATCGGAGACCCCGGAGTCGATCACGGTGATTCGCTCCTCGGGAATGTTGAGGTGCTCGATTGCGTCGTCCGCAGTGTTCCGCGAGATGGTCAGGATCTGGTGCGCCAAGCCGAGTAGTCCGAGGCGGGCGATCCAGGCGGTGGCCATGTACCCCCAGTCGGCGTTGTAGCGCTCGTGCATGATCAGCGGGATAAGGTCGTAGAGCGTGACCACGAGCCGTGAACCACGGCTCCAGACCGGCCAGATCTCCTCCAACCCGAGCTCTGCCTCGAACGGCGACATGACGTGGTAGATCGGGGGGACCAGCCCGTCGGGACCGCGCTCGGCGGTCTGCCAGACCGCCTTGCCGGAGCGCTGAAGCGGCTCGGCTATCGGCGGAATCGGCACGTCGCGGCTGAGCCCGACCGCGCCGATCACTTCCGGGGCCAGCTCGAGGAGGGCCACCGCGTGCTCGGTGACGTAACGGGATATGCCGCGCTCCGCGTGTCCAACGCTCTGGGTCCCGCGGGCATCGAGCCAGACGGACCCCGGGTCGAGCCCCATGTCAGCCGGCGTGCGGGCGGGCCGTGACCTGGTCCGAGCCCTCGGCTGGCGCGCCCTCGCGGCGCTCGAGCAGCTCCCCTAGCGCCGCCAACTCCCGCTCGATGGCGGCGAGCCGGGCGTCGAGCGCACGGACCTCGCTGCCCAGGTGGGTGACGGCTTCGACCGAGGCCGAGCCCAGCCGCTCGGTCTGCTCGTCGATGTCGCGGAGCCGGTCTCGGAAGGCGACCTGGTAGATGCTGCCGAGGACCCGCCTAACCAAGGAGAGGACACCGACGAGCACGCGCTGAAGCGCGAAGGCGGGGCGTTTGTCGTCGGCGGGGCTCTCCACGTCGGCAGGGAAATCGCCTGCGTTCACGCAGGCGGCGGGGCCGCCAGAAGGATACGGTCTTCCTCTGAAAGCATCCGCCCGCCGATCCGGCGATAGTGCGCGCGGAAGAGGCGGGCCGTTCGCTCGAAGCTGAACCGCTCCGAGCGCTTCGCGCCCCGTTCACGAAGCGACTCCCGCAGCTGCTTCTCGTCCCACAGTCGCGCTATCTGCTCCGCCATCTCCTCGATGTCCGTGGGATCGAAGAGCAGGCCCGCGTCCCCGACCACGTTTGGAAGCCCGGTGGCGTTGGAGGAGGCGACCGGGAGGCCGGCGTCGAAGGCCTCGCAGATCGGCAGGCCCCAGCCCTCGAAGAGGCTCGGGAAGACCAGGCCACTCGCGAGCTCGTAGAGGCCCCGCAGCTCGAGGGGGGAGACGAATCCCGGGAACCGGACGAGGGACGCCAGCCCGAGCTCGCGGGCCAGGCCATCGATTTCCCCGAACCCTTGCTCGCGCTTTCCAGGGCAGGCCAGCGGGATCTCCATGCCGCGCTCCCGGCGCAGGGCGGCGAGCGCCTCGAACAGGCGTCGGTGGTTCTTGTGAGGCCAGGTCTGGGCCGGGTAGAGGAGGAACCGCCCGGGCAGGTCGAGCCGCGAGCGGAGCGCCTCCAGGTCACGCTCGGTCGGCGTCGGATACTCGCGAAGCACAGATGCCCCTGGGACGACCGCGACCTTCTCCTCCGCCAGCCCGAAATGCTGCTCGAGGTCGCGCTTCCCCCAGGAGGTCATGGAGACCACCATGGCGGCGCGGGCGCAGTGGGTGCGGTAGACGACGTCGCGGCGCGCCCTGACCCAGGGGCTGAAGAGCTCGGGCAGGTGCACATGCTGGAGGTCGTGGGGCTGGTAGAGGCTCGGCACGTCGGTGAGGAAGGCGTCCTGGAAGGGGAAGTGGATGACCGCTGCGCCAGATGCCTCGACGGTGCCGTCGGAGCGGCGGACGAAGAAGCGCGAGCCGATCCGCGGCAGCCGCTCCAGCAGCCCCTGGCGGATGGCGCGCGCCCGGCGCCGCGGGTAGCCGAGTCGGGGATGGATCGCTCGGCAGGGCCCCTTCAGGTAGGGCCGCAGCCACGCGTCCTGCTCGGGGTGCGTGAGGAAGAGATACTCCTCATCGCCGTCGCTGAGCGCGGAGAGCCCGGCCGCCACCCCGATCAGCACCTGCTCCACGCCTCCGAAGACACCGGTGCCGAGTCGGGCGTCTATGCAGACACGCAATGGCGTCACCCGGCCGCTGAAAGCGAATCGCTAAACAAGGCCCTCGACATGGCAGTCTCCCCGCCAAAAGTCTCGATCGTGATCCCCAACCGTGACGGGGTGACACCGCGCGGCGGGCTTGCCTACCTGCCGATGGTGATGGGCACGCTCGGCGATCAGACCTTGCGCGACTTCGACGTGACCGTTGTCGACAACGGCTCGAGCGACGGCTCGGTCGCCTACCTCTTGGACGAGTGGCCGGATGTCCGCGTCGTCGAGCTTGCGCGGAACGCTGGCTTCCCCGCGGCGGTCAACGCCGGCATTGAGGCGAGCCGCGGCGAGTACGTAGCGCTGCTCAACACGGACCTCGAGCTCAGCGAGGACTGGCTCGAGCTGCTCGCCGCCGAGCTCGACGGTGACCCCGGGCTGGGGTTCGTGACCGGAAAGGTGATGCGCTATGAGGACAGAGACATGATCGAGCAGGCGGGGCATGATTTCTTCACCTGTGGCCGCTTCCAGCCCCGCGGGCTGGACGAGAGGGACAGGGGACAGTACGACGAAAGGCGCCCGACGCCGGTCGTCACCGCCGCCGCCGCGCTCTACCGCCGCGGGGCTCTGGAAGCGACCAGCGCATTCGACGAGGACTACTTCCTCTACTGCGAGGACGGCGACGCCTGCCTGCGGATGCTTCTCGCCGGATACTCCGGGCTCTACGTTCCCGGGCCGAAGGCGTTCCACGTCCGAGGCGGGACCGTGGGTACGGCCTCCGAGCCGCCGCGCTTCTTCCTCGTCCGCAACGCGCTCGTCACGCTGCTCAAGGACCTGCCGGCGTCGTTGCTGCTGCGGTCGCTGCCGAAGATCGCCCTCTACAACTGGGGGACCCTGAGTGCGGCGCGGAGAGAGGGCCACGGCCGCAGAGTGGTCCAGGCGTTCCGCGCCTTCCTGCGAATGGTCCCCGCGACGCTCCGTAAGCGGCGCGGCATCCAGCGGGCGAGGAGGGTGGAGCCGGCGGCGTTCGCGGCGCTGATTCGAACCGACTATCCGATGCCCACGCGGCTGGGCCGCCTGCTCGGATGAGAACTCCCGTCGCGCTGATTCTCTTCCGCCGGCCGGAGCTCACCGCCGAGGTCTTTGAGCGGATCCGCGATGCCCGGCCCTCGAAGCTCTTCCTGATCGCCGACGCGCCGCGGCCGGGTGAAGAGGAGGAGGCGCGGGCATGCGAGGAGGCACGGGCCGTCGTGGAGCGGGTCGACTGGCCCTGCGAGGTGGTCCGGGACTACGCCGATGAGAACCTGGGCTTGAAGCGGCGCTTTCCCAGCGGACTCGACCGCGTGTTCTCGGAAGCGGAGGAGGCGATCGTCCTCGAGGACGACTGCCTGCCGCATGCGAGCTTCTTCTCCTACTGCGACGAGCTCCTCGAGCGGTATCGGGACGACGAGCGGGTCGTCCACATCGCCGGGAGCCAGCTGCTGCCGCGGGCGCCTGTCGGTGCGAGCTACCACTTCTCGCGCTACGTGCACGTCTGGGGCTGGGCGACCTGGCGGCGTGCGTGGAACCTCTATGACCCCGAGCTGACCGACTGGCAGGCGTCGTCGGAGGGCGAACGGGACGGGCTGCTGCGGGCCACCTTTGAGGCCGAGGACGAGCGCCGGTTCTGGCGCTTTGTCTGGGACAACGTGGCCGAGATCGACAACTGGGACGCCCAGTGGAGCTACGTGGCCCTCAGCCGTGGACTGCTCGCCGTCAATCCCAATCGCAATCTGATCTCGAACGTAGGCTTCGCGGTCGATGCGACCAACGCGACCGCGGATCCGCTTGGGATTGCGCGGCGGCCCCTCGAGGGGATGGACTTCCCGCTTTCCCACCCGGCGGAGGTCAGCCGGGACGCTGAGGCGGACGCCCTCGCCTCGCGTCTCTTCAGGCGCCCGGCGCCGCCGTTCTGGTACCGGGTCGCGAGCCGCCTGCTGCGGCGTTCCCCGCAGGGGGCCGGGCGCTAGCTAGCCTGGGCTGGGACCTCCATGCGCACCGCCGTCGCCCTGATCCTGTTCCGCCGCCCGGAACACACAGCCGCGGTCTTCGAGCGGATCCGGGACGCGCGCCCGAGAAGGCTCTTCCTGATCGCCGACGGTCCGCGTCCGGGGAACGCGGATGAGGCGCGGAGATGCGAGGAGTCGCGGGCTGCGGTCGCGCGCGTCGACTGGCCGTGCGAGGTGGTGCGTGACTTCGCCGACGAGAATCTCGGCTTGAAGACGCGGATACCGAGCGGACTCGACCTGGTCTTCGAGCGGGTCGAGGAGGCGATCATCCTGGAGGACGACTGCCTGCCGGACCCCTCGTTCTTTACCTACTGCGAGGAGCTGCTCGAGCGCTTCCGCGACGACGAGCGGGTGGTGCACATCTCGGGGAGCCAGCTGCTGCCGCTGCCACCGACGGATGAGAGCTACACGTTCTCCCGCGGAGCGGGCGTTTGGGGATGGGCGACCTGGCGGCGTGCCTGGCGTCTGTTCGACGTCGAGCTGGCCGACTGGCACGCGAAGTCGAGGGCGGAGAGCAGGGCCGAGCTCCGGCGGATGTTCGAGGAGGAGGCCGAGCGGCGCCACTGGCGCTTCGTCTGGGACCACTCAGCCGAGATCGACAACTGGGACGCCCAGTGGGCCTATGTCGCCCTCAGCCGAGGGCTGCTCTGCATCAATCCGAACCGGAACCTGATCACGAACGTCGGCTTCGGGAAGGACGCGACCAACGCGACCGAGGATCGCCTCGGGATCGGGCGGCGCCCCCTCGAGGGCATCTCGTTCCCACTCGTGCATCCCCCGGAGGTGCGACGCAATGTCGCCGTGGACCGGGCTGCCTCTCAGCTCTTCAGGCGCCCCACGCGGGAGCGGTTTCAGCGCGCGGTCTACGGTGCTTTGCGGGCCGGCGGGCGGGCGCTGGACCTCGTGCCCGAGCCGATTCGCCCGAAGATCCGTCACCGCGATCGGGCCGGGGCACAGGGACCCGGCTGAGACGCTCCGGCGAATCCTGTACAACTCCCGCTCTTGCTTTTGAAGCGGCAACCAGAGAGGACCTCCGGCTGCCAGTGGATAGGTGCGCGCGCTGGCGGGATCACGCGCCCGATAGGGGTCGTGGTCTGCATGCTGCTGCTCGCCTCCCTGGTGCTCAGCGCGGGTGCTTCCGCCAAGCGCGGGCTGGTAACGGGCTTCGCCGACCCCGAGGAGTATCAGACCGGCGATACGTCGCAACGGGATCTCTGGCTGGATCGCACCGTCGACGCGGACGCAGGGATTGTCCGGCTGGCCGTGGAGTGGTACTCGATCGTCGGATCCCAGCGGCCGGTTGATCCCACCAACCCGGGCAGCAGCGCCTACGACTTCTCGTCGGTCGACCCCACTGTCAGGGGCGCCTCCCCGAGGGGGCTCAAGGTCCTGCTCACGGTCAACCATGCCCCAGCATGGGCTGAGGGACCGGGGCGACCTGCGGACGCGCCGGCGGGAAGCTGGAGGCCCAACCCCGCCGACCTGGCCGACTTCACCCAAGCGCTCGCCGCCCGGTACTCGGGCAACTTCGACCCTGACGGTGCCGGCCCGCAGCCGCCGCTGCCGGCCGCCCAGGGAATCCAGGTCTGGAACGAGCCCAATAGCTCCGACTGGATCGCGCCGCAGTTCGAGGGCAAGCAGATCGTCGGCGGCAACCTGTACCGGGACATGCTGAACGCGTCCTACAGAGCCATCAAGCAGGTCAACCCGAACATGCAGGTGGTGGTGGGCGGCACCGACCCGTACGGAGATCCTCCGGGCGGGCCTTACCCGCCGAACGTCCAGCGCACCCGCCCTGTGCAGTTCTGGCAGCAGGTGCTCTGCGTGCAAGGCAAGAAGGTCAAGAAGACGAAGAAGGGCAAGAAGGCGAAGCAGAAATACGTCAGGTCAAAGGGCTGCCCTTCCACTGCGATGTTCGATGTCTTCGCGCACCATCCGATCGACAACACCGGCGGCGGGCCGCTTCGACATGGCCCCAGCCGCTTCGACGCCTCCACTCCGGACCTCGGTCGCGTGGTCGACGTGCTCCGTGCGGCAGAGCGCCTGGGCACTGTCTCGCCCGCCGGCAAGCACCCCGTCTGGGTGACCGAGTTCTGGTGGGACAGCAAGCCGCCGAACTCCGTGGGCGCCCCACTGCTGACCCAGGCACGATGGATCGAGCAGTCGATGTACTTGTTCTGGAAGGCCGGCGCAAGCGCGGCAATCAGCTTCCAGATCGCCGACTCGACCCTGCGTCCCAACGAGCACGCGGGGCTACAGGCAGGGGTCTATTTCACCGACGGTCGCCCGAAGCCGTCCCTGACCGCTTTCCGCTTCCCGTTCGTCACCAGTCGGATCAACCGCAACACGCTCGAGGCTTGGGGCAAGTCGCCGGAGGCGGGCAAGCTGCGCATCCAGCGGCAGCAGGGCTCGCGCTGGGTGACGTCCAAGAAGCTCCGGGTCGGAAAGGGCTCAGTGTTCGTCACGAAGCTACGTCTCCGCGGCAAGCAGAAGCTGCGCGCGACCGTGGGGGGCAGCCAGAGCGTGGTCTGGAAGCAGACGGCGGGGGCAGCCCACTCCTCGGGCGGCGGCAGTTCGGGCCCGACGATCCTGCTAGCGCTGTTCGGTGGGCTCGCGGTGATCGCCGCCGGAACGGCCCTGCTGCGCCGGCAGTCGCAGAGGCGGCGCCGGCCGCGGCTCGCAACGAACTGAGCAGCAGCTGACCAGGGCGATCGGCGCCGGTCGCTCCGAGGCCTGGGCCGCCGGGTACCCTCCTCGCAAATGGCCTCCTCGCAACCCGATCCCGCTTTCTGGTCCGGCAGGCGGGTGGTGGTCACCGGCGGCAGCGGTTTTCTAGGCACGTCGACCACCGCGCTCCTCCGCAAGCTCGGTGTCGAGGTGAGGGTGATCCGCTCCGCGGAGTTCGACCTGCGCGAGCGGCAGGCGACGCGGCGCGGCCTGGAGGGGGCCGAGGTGGTTCTCCACCTGGCCGCCAACGTTGGAGGGATCGGTTACAACCGCCGCAACCCGGCTCCGCTCGCGCACGACAACCTCGCCATGACCCTGAACGTCTTCGAGGGGGCCAGGGAGCTCGGGGTCGGCAAGCTGGTGACTGCCGGCTCGGTCTGCGCCTATCCGAAGTTCACCCCGGTGCCCTTCTCCGAAGACGAGATCTGGAACGGCTATCCGGAGGAGTCGAACGCGCCCTACGGGCTCGCGAAGAGGATGAACCTCGTCCTCTCCGACGCTTATCGGCGGCAATATGGCCTCGACTCCTGTGCTCCGGTGATGGCCAACCTCTATGGGCCGGGGGACAACTTCGATCTCGAGGATTCCCACGTGATCGCCGCGATGGTCCACAAGTACGTGATGGCGGCGGAGGTGGATGAGCCCGAGGTGGTTCTCTGGGGGACGGGAGAGCCGACACGCGAGTTTCTGTACGTGGACGATGCGGCGCGCGCGCTGCTGCTCTGCGCCGAGCGGCTCGACGTCTCGGACCCGGTCAACATCGGGACCGGGACCGAGACCCGGATCAAGGACCTCGCCGAGATCATCTCCGAGCTCACCGGATATGAGGGCAAGACCGTCTGGGACAGCTCGCGGCCGGACGGTCAGCCGAGGCGCTACCTCGACACGACCCGTGCCAAGGAGCTGCTCGGCTTCGAGGCGGAGATCCCGCTCGAGGAGGGTCTGCGCCGGACCATCGATTCCTTCCGGGCCGGGGACATGGCAGCGCTGGCCTCCGCCTAGCGCGCTGTTGCTGCGGCAGGTTTTCCGTTGATGTCCGGCCGCCGCCCATCGCTCGCCTGATGGCAGACTCGCTCGCCGCGGTCGCTCGCGAGGTGACCAGTTGCACCCGTTGCCCGCGGTTGGTCGAGTGGCGGGAGCGGAGCGCCGCGGAGCCGCCACGGCGCTACCGGGGTGAGCGGTACTGGGCGCGGCCGCTGCCGGGGTTCGGCGATCCGGAGGCGCGGATCGTGATCGTCGGGCTGGCGCCGGCCGCCCACGGCGGCAACCGCACCGGCCGGATCTTCACTGGGGATCGATCCGGCGACTGGCTGTTCGCCGCCCTCCACCGCGCTGGGCTCGCGAACCAACCGACCTCCGTTAGCGTCGACGACGGGCTGCGGCTGCGAGGCGCCTACATCACCGCCGTCAACCGCTGCCCACCGCCGCAAAACCGGCCGACGACCGAGGAGCGGGACAACTGCCTGCCATATCTGGTTCGCGAGCTGCGCCTGCTGCGTAGCGCTCGAGTGCTCGTCGCGCTCGGGTCCTTCGCCTGGACAGGGGCACTGCTTGCGCTGGCCGAGCAGGGCGTCGAGATCCCGCGCCCGCGGCCGCGCTTCGGCCATGGGGCGGAGGCCGAGCTTGGTGCCGGCGAGGCGGCCCGGTCGCTGCTCGGCTGCTTTCACCCCAGCCAGCAGAACACGTTCACGGGCAAGCTCACCGAGCCGATGATGGACGCGGTGTTCGCGCGTGCGCGTGAGCTCGCGCGCCGACGCTGAGCCCGGGTTCAGGGCAGCCTGATCAGAAGGGCCTGCCGGGATGGCAGCACGATCAGATTCTCCGGCAGCGGACTGCAGACTTCATCGATCACGGTGCGCTGGTCGTTCACCTCGCCGTGGCCGTAATCATCGAAGACGATGATCCCGCCCGGGATGAGGCGCTCGTAGGCGTACTCCAGAGCGACACGGGTCGGGGCGCTGGCATTGAGGTCCATGTGCACCAGGGAGAGGTCCCCGGTGTCAGCCCTGGGGATGGTCTCGAAGACGTCTCCGACGTGGAAGACGAGCTGGTCGCGCCATGGCGCAAGACGTTCTCGCACATAGTCGACGGAGGTGTTGCTGAGGCGCCCGACGTAGCCCTGCGCCCCCTTTCACCGTCGGTGAGTTCGCTGTCGGGGATGCCGGCGAATGTGTCGAACAGGTGATAGAGGGTGTGCGGCGCCGTTCCGAGCGTGTCTAAGATCATCCGGGCACAGCCGGCGCGGTAGACGCCGAACTCCGCGACGTTGCCGGGCAGCCGGCGGGCCTGTCTGGCAGCGCTCGTCAGGATCCACATGCGCCAACGGATGTCAAGGCCTGGTGTCTCGGGGTACCACTCCGAGGCCATCTCCTCGTAGGCCGCGCTCCATTCTGGGTCGTGCTGGAAGGGCGAATAGCCGACCGTGGCGAGCCCGTCGCCCTCGTACATGTAGTCGGACGCCGGTCGTGTGGGGGCCGGGGCGGGGGGCCGCCGGAAGAGGAAGACGATGTTGCGCATGAGCAGCGCCGCATAGCGGAGCGGGCGCGGCAGCCGCGAGATCGGGGTGTTCGGATACACCGTCCAGTCCACGGGGCAGGGATACTGCCAGCTGGTGTTCCAGCTCAACCTGCCGAACGCGCTCACCGTTCTGCGCATCCTGCTGGTCCCGGTCGTGGTGGTGGCGCTGCTCGACGAGACGCCTAACGGGGACGCGATCGCGGCCGGGGTCTTCGCCCTGGCCGCCCTCACCGACACGCTGGACGGGTACATCGCCAGGCAGCGGGACGCGGTGACCACCTTCGGGAAGCTGATGGACCCGATCGCGGACAAGCTGCTGGTCGCCGCGGCACTGATCGCGCTCGTCTCGCTCGACCGGCTCGCTGCCTGGATTGCGATGGTGATCATCGCGAGGGAGTTCGCGGTGACGGGGCTGCGGATGGTTGCGGTGGAGCAGGGGGTGGTGATCCAGGCGAGCTGGCTGGGCAAGGTGAAGACGATCCTGCAGGTTGCGGCGATCATCTGCCTGATTGCCTTCGATCCCACACCGCTCGCGGTCGACCTGCTGGTTTACGCCGCGGTCGCGGCCACGGTGATCAGCGGGATCGACTACTTCTTCGGGTTCCGCCGCCTCCACCGCTCCACGCGGCGGGTCCAGGGCACCTAGGCGCTCAGGAGGCCGGTGCCTCGAGCCACTCCCGCGTGGTGGTGTGGTGGCGGGAGTGCTCGCCGCTCTCCAGCTCGCCGATGATCTCGGAGAGCAGGCCGTGGCGCTCCGCGACCACGTTGTGTCGGTGGATGGTCTCGAGGTTCTCTTGACGGGCGTGGACGAAGGCGCCGTCGCGAAGCTCGGGAAAGGTCTCGGTGACCTGGCGGATCATTTCGCGGACGCAGTCCTCGACGAAGCGGGGATTGGCATGCGCCTTCTCCACCACGGCGCGCTCGTCGGAGCGCTTCATCAGCTCGTAGATCTCGCTCGACATCGAGCTCTCGACGATGCGGAGGAGCTGGCGGGCGTCGATCTCCACGTCCGAGTCCTCGGGAGTGCCGATGTAGAGGGTGCCGATGCCGCGCTGGTTGTGAGTGGCGATCGGCACGGCATCCACTATCCGGTCGATGTCCTCCGAATCGAAGCCCTGCTCGGCGAGGCGGACGCGGGCGCCGTCCTCGACCAGGCCCTGGGCGCACGGACAGGCGGTCATGCCCTGGGCCTCGACGCCGGTCAGGGTCCGGGTGCCGCGCTCGGATGCCACCGCTGTGCCGAAGAGGGTGTATAGCTCCTGGGTGGGGAGGCCGGAGACCGGCGCGGGGACGGTCTCGGGATAGCGGGCCGCGATCCTCACTTCCGCGCGGAGCCCGCCCTGGTTCTCGCGGACGCGCTCGGCGATGTGCGCGGCGAGGCCCTCGGCGCGCAGCGCCTCTCCGAGGACGACCGTGTCGATGGCCTCGTTGACGACCTCCTCGAAGCGGGACATGTGGACGCCGGCCTGCTCCGGGTTGAGGTCGACGAAGCACTCGAGGTCGGCGTGGTAGAGGGACTCCTCGCCGCTGCCGTCTTGAGAACCACAGACCCGGATGATCTTCTCCACCCCGACGACGCCGACGCGGGAGAGGCTGACCCGGGTCGAGGGGGTCTCGGCCTGGACGTCGCGGGTGGGGACGGGGACGGTCTGGATCGGATTGGCCATCCGTTCAAGTATGCCGGAGGCCGCCTGGCGGTCCTGAGATTGCCCCAAAACTTGGTCCTTCTTTCGGCCCGGCCATCCATATACTCCCGGACGCTGTAGACCGGCCTCGATAGGGGGAGGCGCGGGACACATCTGGGAGAGGAGAAGATCTTGGCGTCGATTCGCACGGTCGTTTCGACCGACGAACAGCCCTTTGGAGAGAGTGAGGACCTTCGCGGGCTGATTGCCGCGGGGACAGAGCGGGGTTATCTGACATTCGAGGAGATTGCGGCCACCCTCGAGGAGGTGGAGGTCACCAAGGAGCAGGTGTCGGAATTGCATGCGCACCTGGTCGAGCAGGGGGTGGACGTGATCGCGGCCGATGGGGTGACCGCGTACAAGGAGAGCAAGGCGTCGGAGGACGGCTCGAACGGCCGGCGGAAGCAGGAGCTGGATCTGACCATCGAGCCGAGTCTGGATTCGCTGCGGCTGTATCTGCGCTCGATCGGCTTGGTCGATCTGCTCACGGCCGACGAGGAGGTGGCGCTGGCGAAGCGGATCGAGCGGGGGGACATGGACGCGAAGCGGCACATGGTGGAGGCCAACCTGCGGCTGGTGGTGTCCATCGCGAAGTCCTATCTGGGGCGGGGATTGAGCCTGCTGGACCTGATCCAGGAGGGGTCGCTGGGGTTGATCCGGGCCGTGGAGAAGTTCGACTACCGGCGCGGCTACAAGTTCTCGACCTATGCAACCTGGTGGATCAGGCAGGCGGTGACCAGAGCGCTGGCTGACAAGTCCAGGACAATTCGGATTCCGGTCCACATGGTGGAGAAGCTGAATCGGGTGGTGCACGTTGAGAGGAACCTGGTTCAGAAGCTGGGGAGGGAGCCCGAGCCGCAGGAGATCGGGCACGAGCTCGGATGGACGGCCAGGGAGGTGCGGGAGGTGTTGCGCGTCAGCCAGATGCCGGTTTCGCTGGAGAAGCCGGTGGGGGACGAGGACGATTCGGAGCTCGGCGATTTCGTGGCCGACGACAGCGTCGTGGGGCCGTTCGAGACGGCGTCGGACAACCTGCAGAGGGAGGACGTGCAGAGGGCGCTGGCCGTGCTGCCGCAGCGGGATCGCGAGGTGCTGGAGCTGCGCTACGGGCTCAACGGCCGCAAGCCGATGACGCTCGAGGAGGTCGGGGAGGCGTTCGGGGTGACCCGGGAGCGGATTCGGCAGATCGAGAACAACACGCTGAAGCGGCTCAAGGGCCTGCCCGAGACGCAGTGCTTGCGCGGACTGGGCTAGCGGATTTAAGCTACGCGAGATAGCTCACTCGAGGCCGGCTGGGGTCCGGACCCCGGCAGCTTTCACCGGATAAGTCCGGTTCCTGCCACGGGTGCAAAAGACCAACCCCCGCTCAGTCGGGGGAGCGGCGTTCGGCCCCAGCCGGGTCTCGGGCTT
>DATDJZ010000207.1:0-2968 GCA_036520315.1 Solirubrobacterales bacterium
AGGTTCCGGTACCAGCGCTCGGCGCCGCCGAGCGTGTTCGGGAACAGGCAGTCGTAGACGATCGCGATCTTCATCGTTCGCGCCCGCCGGTTGCGAGGGTCAGGCGCCTTCGTGGCTGTAGCGGGTCACCTTGCCCGCCAGCTGGTCCTCGAGCGCGGCCACGTCGGCGTCCACCATCAGCTCGATCAACTCCTTGAAGCGCAGCTTGGGCTCCCAGCCGAGCTTCTCCCGGGCCTTGGAGGCGTCGCCGAGCAGCACGTCGACCTCCGACGGTCGGTAATACTTCCGATCGATCTCGACATGCTCGCCGGGATCCAGATCGCGGCGGGCGAAGGCGATCTCGACCACATCGCGCACCGTGTGGGTCTCGCCCGTGGCGATCACGAAGTCCTCGGGCTCGTCGGCCTGCAGCATCAGCCACATCGCCGCGACGTAGTCGGGCGCGTAGCCCCAGTCCCGCTGGGCGTCGAGGTTGCCGAGGTAGAGCTTGTCCTGAAGGCCGGCCGCGATCCGGGCCACGGCGCGGGTGATCTTGCGGGTGACGAAGGTCTCGCCTCGCCGCGGGGACTCGTGATTGAAGAGGATCCCGTTGACGGCGAACATGTCGTAGGCCTCCCGGTAGTTCACCGTTGTCCAGTAGGCGGCCACCTTGGCCACCCCGTAGGGACTGCGCGGATGGAACGGCGTCTGCTCGTTCTGAGGCGGCGGCGCGGCGCCGAACATCTCCGACGAGGAGGCCTGATAGAAGCGGGGGGTCACTCCCGCCTCCCTGATCGCCTCCAGCAGCCGGACCGTGCCGGCCCCGGTGATATCGAAGGTGTACTCGGGGATGTCGAATGAGACGCGCACGTGGCTCTGGGCCCCGAGGTGGTAGATCTCGTCGGGCTGCAGCTCGTAGAGGAGCTTCACCAGCGCGACCGAGTCGGAGAGGTCGCCGTAGTGGGTGAACAGGCGAACGCCCTGCTCGTGGGGGTCGTGGTAGAGGTGGTCGATCCGGTCGGTGTTGAAGCTGGAGGAGCGGCGGATGATGCCGTGGACCTCGTAGCCCTTCTCGAGGAGGAGCTCGGCGAGGTAGGAGCCGTCCTGCCCGGAGATTCCCGTGATCAGGGCGCGCTTGGTCGTCCCCTCGACGCGGGGACGGTAGGGATGGGCCTCGTTTCGGTCCGCCACCGGGGCGCCAATATAGGCCGTTGCGCCTACTCTCTTCCGCCGGATGGCGATGCTCTCGGTCATCACCCCGGCGCGCAACATGGCGCGGTTCCTGCCTGAGACGCTCGACAGCGTCGCCGCCCTGCGGACTCCGCACGAGCACATCGTCATCGACGGGGACTCGGACGACGGGACCGTCGAGCTGCTCGAGGGGCGCGAGGACCCCCAGCTGACCTGGATCTCCGAGCCGGACAGCGGCCAGACCGAGGCGGTCAACAAGGGCCTTCGCCTGTCCCGGGGCGACCTGATCGCCTGGGTGAACGCCGACGACGCCTACGTCCCCGAGGCGGCCGACCGGGCGCTCGAGCATCTCGACCGCAACCCGCTGACCGGGGCGATCTTCGGGGCGGTCAACTACATCGACGAGAACGGCGAGGTCTTCCGTACGCTGGTTCCGCCGAAGTTCAGCTGGCGCAGGTACCTCTACCTCGGCGCCTTCGTCACCACCCCGACGATCATCTTCCGCCGCGAGCTTCTCGCCCAAGCACCGTCGCTGAACGAGAGCTACGTGGACGCCGCCGACTACGACTTCTACCTGCGCCTGCTCCGCGGGGTGCGCGTAGACCGGATCGAGAAGCCCTACCTCAACTTCCGCTACCACCAGACCAGCAAGACGACGACCGACGTCTGGGTCCAGCTCAACGAAGCCCGCGACATTCGCCTTGGCTGGGCGGGAAATCCGGTGCAGCGGGGCGTGATGCGCTCCTGGGAGGCGGTGCGCCGCGCGATCCTCCCGCGGATCTCCTCCTGGCCCCACCCCGAGCCGCGCGGGGTGGTGAAGCTGCTGCGGCGGATCGGCGTCCGTGGCTAGCGCCGCCCAGCCGCCAACCAAGGGCGGGCCGGTCTTCGATCGCCCCGCTCTACGGCTTCGCGTCGCGGTCTGGCTGGCACGGGCGATCGAGTGGGTGCTGCGCCGTCACCGGCTCGCTCGGGCGCTCTACGCGGCGGCCGACGCGAACGCGCGATTGAGCGCAGTGCTGCTGCGCGGCGAGGGACGTCAGTGCCCCTGCTGCGGCGGCCAGTTCCGCAGAATGTCGCGGCGGCGAATCTCGGGCTGGGGCGGGATCTGCCCACGCTGCCGCTCGCACCCCCGACACCGGGCGATCGCGCTGCTCCTCGCCCGGGGCGACCTGCCCGGACGGCACCTTCTCCACTTCGCGCCGGAGCCGCTCTTCGATGCCGTCTTCGCGCGCCTACCGCGGGTCGAGCGCGTCACGGCTGACCTGCATGCCCCCGCCGACCTCCGGCTCGACATCTCGGAGATGGACCTCCCCGACTCCTCGTTCGACCTGATCCTCTGCAGCCACGTGCTCGAGCACGTCCCGGACGACCGCGCCGCAATGCGTGAGTTGCGCCGTGTGCTGGTCGACGGCGGACGGGCCCTGGTGCTGGTCCCGTACCGGCCCGAAGTCACCACCTACGAGGACCCCTCGATCACCTCTCCACTCGAGCGGATGGTCGCTTTCGGCCAGCAGGACCACGTGCGCATCTTCGGCAACGACCTGCCGGAGCGGCTGCGCGAGGCCGGCTTCGAGGTCGACGATCGCACGGCCGCCGACCTCTTCGATCCAGACACGGTCGAGCGCTGCGAGCTCGATGCCGGCGAGCACCTCTTCCTCTGCCGGGCCCGTTAGCGGATCACCGGGCGCGAGCGCCGGAAGAGCACCTTCTCGTAGAGCACCTTCTCGATCGGGGCCGGAACCGGGCGCCAGGCCCAGTAGGTCCGGTAGGCGAGGCGGTGGAGCGGGCCGAGGTCGGT
>DATDJZ010000208.1:0-5223 GCA_036520315.1 Solirubrobacterales bacterium
TCCATCGGATCGGCCGCACCGGCCGCGTCGGCAGGACCGGGCGCGCGATCACCTTCGCGACCGCCAAGCAGGCCGGTGAGCTCAAGGAGATCGAGCGCACGGTGAAGGCCCCGATCGGCGAGTGGGAGCCGCCGGAGGAGCGTCTCGAGCACGCGCCTACCCCTCGCCACCGCGAAGGCCCGCCGCCGAAGCCCACCAACGGGGTGGTGAAGCTGTTCGTGAATCGCGGCAAGCGCGGCGGACTCAGCGAGGAGGATCTGAGCTGGGCGCTGAAGGAGGGAGCGGTGCTGCCCGACGAGGCGATCCACTCGATCCGGGTGCTCGATCGGTTCTCGTTCGTGGAGGTCTCCGCCGATCAGGCGGAGCGAGCGGTCGAATACCTGGACGGGACGAAGCTGAAGGGCAAGCAGATCCGGATGGAGATCGCCCGGAGCTAGTCCGAGCTCGGATCCCCGTCGCGCGCTCCTGCGAGCTCCTCGATCTTGCCGATCAGGTCCTCCCACTCGAACGGCTTGGGGATGCAGTCGGAGGCTCCCAGCGAGCGCATCCGATCCGGCTCCTGCGCGTCGAGGTGGGCGGAGATCATCAGGACTGGGATCTTCGAGCCCTGGTCGCGCAGCTGCTCGAGGACCTCGGTCCCGGACATGTTGGGCATCATCGCGTCGAGCAGAATCACGTCGGGTTTCTGGGTGCCGGCCTCCCGGAGGCGCTCGAGGGCCTCTAAGCCGTCGGTCGCGGTGACCACGTCGTAGCCCTCGATCTCCAGCCGGCGCTGGAGCATGAGCAGAACCGTCTCTGAGTCGTCCGCGACCAGGAGGCGCGTCAACTCGCCGCCCCAGCCGTCGTCCTGCTCGCGGGTTCCGTCCGCGACGGTCGGCCATCCTTGGCGATCGGCAGCACGAAGCGAAAGGTAGCGCCCTCGCTCGGAGTGGAGGTGGCGGAGATCGCCCCCCCGTGCAGGTCGACGAGGGATTTCGCGATCGCCAGGCCGAGGCCGGTTCCGCCCACCTCCTGAGTCTCGCCGCTCTGGGCCCTCCAGAAACGGTCGAAGACGTGATCGAGCTCCTCCTCCCCGAGTCCAGGGCCGTCGTCCGAGACCGCGAATTCGACCTCGTCGCCCACCCGGGTCGCCGTGAGGCGCACCTCGGCGCCCTCCTGTGCGTACTTGTTGGCGTTCGTGAGGAGATTGGCCAGCACCTGCGCGATGCGGTCGGGGTCCGCCTCGACCTCGGGAACGTCCTTGTCGACGCCGACCGTGAAGCGCTGGTTTCGCTCATCGAAGTGGGGCCGCATCTGCCTGCCGACACGCTGAAGCAGCGGACCGACCGGAGTCGGCTGCGGCTCGATGCGCAGCTTGCCCGCGTCGCTGCGGGCCAGGTCGAGCAGATCGTTGATCATCTTCTGCAGCTGCGCCGAGCTCTCGGCGATCACCTCGGCCGCCTCGTATTGCCGGGAGTTGAGGCTGCTGCGCTGTGCGGTCAGCATCTCGGCGAAGCCCTTGACCACCGTCACGGGCGTGCGCAGCTCGTGCGAGACGGTGAGCACGAAGTCGTCCTTCATCCGCTCGACGCGGTCGCGTTCTCGGGCGTCCCGTTCCAGGGCGTTGGCCATCTCGTTGAACGCACGCCCCAGCGTCGCGATCTCGACCGGCCCGCCGACCTCGACGCGCGTTCTCAGGTCGCCTCCCGCGAGCCTCCGGGCTCCCTCGACGAGACGGCCGAGCGGCGCGCGCATCGAGTTGATCAGGCCGGAGAAGAGGAAGAGCGCGGCGAGCAGCGCCCCGGCGAGCCCCGCCGCCACCAGCAGGGTGGTGTTGCGCGTGTCCTCGCGCGCGTCGTCACGCGAGGTATCACGGGCGTTTCGCGCTCCGGAGGCGAGGGCGTCGCTGCTGTTCGTCACCGCCCGGGTCAATCGTCGTTCCACCCCGGGCTTGGGGATGTTTCCCTGCACCAGGGGCTGGCCGACCGACTGTCGCCAGGCAGTCTCGTCAGCCACTAGCTGGGAGAGGTTCGAGGAGAGCTGCGCGTCGTCGCCGGTCAGGTCCTGGGCGCGATCCACCGCGTCGCCGAAGTTGGCAGCGGCGCGGTTGAGCTCAGCCTTGCTGGGCAGGCGCCGGCCGGTGGCCGGGCGCGAAGCCGCCTGCTCGAGGATGAAGGCGGAGCGCAGCCGCTCGCTCTCCAGCTCGAGCGAGAAGGAGTTGGTGATGTCGTCCTCGTAGTTGACGCGGACCTGGAAGAGCCGCCCGACGCCAAGTAGCGAGACGAGCAGAAGCAGTGCGAACAGCACCAGAAAGCCGATTCGCAAGCGCGACGTCAGAGATGGGTTGACTCTCATTAGTTTTGCGTAGCCCCTTGAAGTCCGTACACTACGCGGCGCGGATCCTTATGGGTAAAGGATTACTTGCTTGGTGGCGCCGGCGAATCGTGGCGCGTGGGTTGGCGGGAGCGGCTCTCTTGGCCGTGCCGGTGGCCGTCGCCGCGCTGATCGGCTTCGGTGCCAGCTTCTCGGGCGTCGCCGGAGGACTCTCCGCGGTGGCCAGCGGGCCGAAGGCGATTCCCGCGTCGGCACCCAATGACGGGCCCAGCGCCGACCTGAACCATGCGGTGGTCGCGCTCGGCAGCAGCTCGGGCTCGCCGGGCTCGGTCTCAGGTGGCGGCGGTGGCGGCTCGACCGGCGGTGGACCAGGCGGTGGCGGTGGCACCGGCGGCGGCTCGACCGGCACCGGCGTCGGATCCGGCACCGGCGTCGGATCCGGCACTGGCGGTGGGTCGGGCAGCGGTTCGGGCGGCTCCGGCGGCGGCTCGTCCAGCCAGCCCATTCCGACGATCGACACTCCCCCGCTTCCGAACGTCCCGCTTCCCGGCGGCGGCAGCACCGGCGACACGACGGACGCGGTCAACGGCACCGCCGACAACGTGGTCGGCGGCGTCAACAACACCCTCAACGGCCTGCTCGGCAACTAGCGACCGTCAGACTGTCGCGTGCTGATCATGATCGGCGTGTTCGATGTGCTCGCCAATGCGCTCTTCGCGATCGCCTCGACCAAGGGGGTCCTGCCGGTCGTGGCCGTCGGCGGCTCGATGTATCCGGCCTTCACCGTGGCGCCGGCGCATGCGGTCCTCGGCGAGCGACTCGCGGCGCTGCAGTGGAGCGGCGTCGTACTCGCGCTGGCGAGAGTCGCATGATCGCTGCGGGCAGCTGACCCTCCTCCTTTCATACGCTCTGGCGAGTGGCTGCTCCTCCCGACAATTCGGAACGGCCACCGAGGCGCCAGGTGCTGATCGTCATCGGGGCGCTGATGCTGACGCTGCTGCTGGCGGCCCTCGATCAGACGATCGTCTCGACCGCGCTGCCCACGATCGTCGGCGACCTGGGGGGTCTCAATCATCTCTCCTGGGTCGTCACCTCCTACCTGCTCGCGATCACCGTCGTCACCCCGCTCTACGGGAAGCTGGGCGATCTGTACGGCCGCAAGGTGGTCCTGCAGGGAGCCCTGATCATCTTTCTGATCGGCTCGGGCCTCTGCGGGCAGGCGCAGGGGATGACCGAGCTGATCGCCTTCCGAGCGATCCAGGGCCTGGGCGGCGGCGGACTGCTGGTCGGCGCCCAGGCGGCGGTCGGTGACGTCGTCTCGCCGCGTGATCGTGGCCGCTACCTCGGGCTCTTCGGCGCCGTCTTCGGCGTCGCCAGCGTCGCCGGGCCGCTGATCGGCGGCTTCTTCACCAGCCACGCGAGCTGGCGCTGGATCTTCTACATCAACATCCCCCTTGGGGTGCTGGCGCTGGTGACTCTCGCTGTGGCCCTGCCGCGCGTCCGCGAGCGCCGGCAGCATCGAATCGACTACCTCGGCACGGTCCTGCTGGGTGTCTGCCTCGCATCGCTGGTGCTGCTCACCACCCTCGGGGGGACGACCTACGCCTGGGATTCCGGATTCATCATTGGCCTGGGCGCCGTCGCCGTCGCGGCGCTGACAGCCTTCGTCCTCGTCGAGCGCCGGGTGCCGGAGCCCGTCCTTCCGCCTGAGCTGTTTCGCAACCGCGTCTTCCTCGTCACCAGCCTGATGAGCTTCGTCGTCGGCTTCGCCCTGTTCGGGGCGCTCACGTACCTGCCGCTCTTCCAGCAGATCGTCAGGGGCCTCAGCCCCACCGCATCCGGCCTCCAGCTCGTGCCGCTGATGGCCGGGCTCCTGACGAGCTCGATCGGCTCGGGGCAGCTCATCTCGCGGACTGGGCGCTACAAGGTCTTTCCGATCATCGGCACCGCGATCAGCGCGATCGGGCTGTTCCTCCTCTCGGGCTTGGATCCTCAGACCGGGTCGTTCGAGGCCGCGGCCTACATGCTCGTCCTCGGGGTGGGACTGGGATTCGTGATGCAGGTGCTCATCCTCGCGGTCCAGAACGCGGTCCCCTACGGCCAGCTCGGCATCGCCACCTCCTCGGCGACCCTCTTCCGCTCGATCGGCGGGTCGCTCGGCACCGCGATCCTGGGCGCGATCTTCTCGAACCGGCTTGCGCACGAGCTTGCCTCGCTGCTGCCGGTAGGCGCGTCCGCCGCCGCGAACCTCAGCTCCGGCGAGCTCAATCCGGCTCAGGTCTCCTCTCTGCCCCCCGCCATCCACGACCCCTTCGTGCACGCCTTCACCGATTCCCTCTCCACAGTGTTCCTGATCGCGACGGCCGTGGTGACGGTGGCGTTCGTGCTGGCCTGGACCCTGGAGGAGCGTCCACTGCGCAGGACGATCGAGGACAGGGACGCCGGCGATGCCTTCGCTCCGCCTCAGGACACGGATTCGCTTCGCGAGCTCACCCGCGAGCTGAGCCGCTTGGTGGGCCGTGAGCGGACGCAGCGATTCATCGAGGGCGTGATCGCGGACGCTGACGTGGACCTCACTCCGGCGGAGGGGTGGGTTCTGGGGCGCGCTCGGGACGGGACGATCGATCCGACGGCTCTGGAAGCCCGCGACCCCGCGGACCGGCAGACCTTGAAACTGGCGCTTGGACAGCTCAGCGACAGGGGCCTGGTGGAGAGCCCGGATCCCCCGTCGCGTCTGAGCGCCTCAGGACTTGAGATCCGCCGCGAGCTGATCAGCGCCCGGCAGCGCGGTCTCGAGGACCTGGTCTCCGATTGGGAGCCCGAAGACCCTCAGCTGGACGCCGCGATCGCAAGGTTGTGTGAGGAGCTCGACTACACCCGTCGCCCTAGGCCGGCGCCAGAGCGAGCCCC
>DATDJZ010000209.1:0-54128 GCA_036520315.1 Solirubrobacterales bacterium
CCTTCTCATCCGAGGAGGTGAAGTTGCGCGCCCGGGCGACCTCGTCGAGGCCGAGCCCGGCGACTCGCGCGGTGCGGGCGTACTGGGTCAGCGTGTAGGGGTCATTCCGCCACTCGGCGACCGCGAGCCCGATGCGCTCGCGGGTGGCGCGAGGCAGCTTGCTTGAGCGAAGCTCGGTGCGAAGGCGGGTGTAGCCGCGCAGGGCGGCGGGGGACTCGGCGAGCACGCCGAGGAACTTGGAGACGGCACCGCCGGCCGTCTGAATGCTCTTTATGAGTGGGGCGCTTCCGTCCGGGGCGGTCAGCTCATCGTGGATGTGGAAGCGGCTGACGTCTGTCTTTACGGTCATTTCCTCGATCCGCCGTTCACATTGGGCTTACTTTACTTTTAGCCGGTTACTTACGCCTCGTAAGTGTACAAGCATCTTTTGCAGTTTGCTTCTTGATACGACGCTCGAGGTCGCTTGGATGTGACATCCAGAACCCGAAGCGCGGCCGTGGCTGTTGCCGCGATCAATCGCGATAGGTTTCCGCTCGATGGCCGTCTCGACGGGAGCTAAGGACGTGGTCGCCAGCGACGCCAAGGAGGCGATTGCCTACTGCGAGGAGAACGACGTCCGCTTCGTTCGCCTCTGGTTCACCGACCTGCTCGGCCAACTGAAGAGCTTCTCGATCCACGCCGCCGAGCTCGACGACGCCTTCGAGGGCGGCATGGGCTTCGACGGCTCCTCGATCACCGGGTTCAACCCGATCGAGGAGTCCGACATGATCGCCGTGCCCGATCCGACCACGCTCCGCATGATTCCCTGGCGGGAGGAGGAGACGAACCGCACCGCGCGCATGATCTGCGACATCCGCGTGCCCGGCGGGGAGCCGTACGAGGGGGATCCCCGCTGGATCATGCGCAGGGCGCTCGAGCGGGCCACCGAGATGGGCTTCGACGACTACTTCATCGGTCCCGAGCTCGAGTACTTCTACTTCCGCTCCGCCAACCCGGAGGACGGGAACCCGGAGGTGCTGGACGAGGGTGGCTACTTCGACCTGACCACCCTCGACGCCGGCTCGGATGTGCGCCGCGAGACCGTGCTCGCGCTGGAGCAGCTCGGCATCCACGTCGAGTACACCCACCACGAGGTCGGCCCCTCGCAGCACGAGGTCGACATGCGCTACAAGGGCGCGCTCGCGATGTCGGACGACTGCATGACCTACCGGATCACGGTCAAGGAGTACGCGATGAAGTACGGCTGGCACGCGACCTTCATGCCGAAGCCGCTCCAGGGCGAGAACGGCTCAGGCATGCACGTCCACCAGTCGCTCTCCAAGGACGGCAAGAACGCCTTCTTCGATGGCGACGACCAGTACTTCCTCTCCGACACGGCCAAGGCGTTCATCGCCGGTCAGCTCAAGCACGCGCGCGAGATCTCCCCGCTCTTCGCCCAATGGGTCAACTCCTACAAGCGCCTCGTGCCAGGCTACGAGGCGCCCGTCTACCTCTCCTGGTCCCGCCGCAACCGCTCGGCGCTGATCAGGGTGCCGCTCTACCACCCCGGCAAGGAGCAGGCAACGCGCGCCGAGCTCCGCTGCCCCGACCCGGCCTGCAACCCCTACCTCTGCTTCGCCGCCATGCTGCACGCCGGCCTCGAGGGGATCGAGCACGGTTACGAGCTCCCCGAGCCGATGGAGCAGAACCTCTACCACCTGACCCCGGAGGAGCGCCAACGCCGCGGGATCGAGCAGCTGCCGGAGACCCTGGGTGAGGCGACCGAGCTCGCCGCGGAGTCCGAGCTGGTTCTCCGGATCCTCGGCGAGCACGCCTTCAACCGCTTCATCGAGATCAAGCGGCAGGAGTGGGAGGACTACCGCGTGCGGGTCACCCCGTACGAGATCGAGCAGTTCCTGCCGATCCTGTAGCCGGATCTAGCCGAGCGCCGCGGCGAGTTCCTGTGGCTCGGTCACCGGTGCCTTGCAGGTGAAGTGCTCGCAGATGTAGGCGGCCGGCTTGCCCTCCACCGCCGGGCGCTCACGCAGGAGCTCCGGTCGCTCCGAGCCCTCCGGGCCGCCCGCGAGGACGATGTGGGGTCGGTGGGCAGAGCGGACCACGCCCGCCAGCTCATCGAGGGTCGCGGAGCCGCCGGCGCCGTTTGAGGGGGCGACCAGGGCGACCTCGCGCACCGGGGAGAGGTGGAAGTCGATCGCCTGCAGCAGATGGCCGAAGGCGTCCGGATGCCGGGCGGCGGCGGGCGCGAACAGGCGCATGGTGCCGATCGCCCGCTCCTCGTACTCGCGCTGGCCGGTCAGGGCGGCGAGCCTGAGCAGGCCGTAGGCCGCGGAGGAGTTTCCCGATGGAATCGGGTGGTCCCCGACGTCCTTGCGCCGCGCGATCAGCTCCTCGTGATCGTTCGAGGTGGTGAAGAACCCACCGCGCTCGTCGTCGGCGAAGCGCTCGATCATCGCGTCGGCCGTTTCCCGGGCCGCGTCGAACCAGCGCACCTCGAGGGTGGCCTCGTAGAGGCGCAGCATGGCCTCGACGAGGAAGGCGTGGTCCTCGAGATAGGCGTTGAGGCGCGCGTCGCCGTCCTTCCAGGTACGCCGCAGGTGGCCGTCGGAGTCCCTCATCGACTCCCAGATGAAGCGGGCGCAGGCGGAGGCGGCGTCGACGTAGTCCTGACGGCCGAGCGCGGCGCCGGCGTCGGCGAGAGCGGCGACCATCAGAGCGTTCCAGGAGCAGATCCGCTTGTCGTCGAGCCCGGGGCGGACCCGCCGGTCGCGCCAGGCGTAGAGCGCCGTGCGCGCATCGTGGAGCTCGGCTGGGCGCTGCGCGCTGGCGCCAAGGGGGACATGCAGGATGTTCCGCGCCTCGAAGTTGCCCGCCGGGCTCACGCCCCAATAGCCGAGCACACGCTCGATCGCGTCGGCTGAGATCCCGGCGTCGGTGAGAGCAGTCCGCATCTCCTCCTCGTCCCAGACGTAGAAGCGTCCCTCCTCGCCCTCGGAGTCCGCGTCGAGCGCGGAGTGAAAGCCGCCCTCGGGCCCGCGCATCTCGCGCAGCGCCCAGTCGAGGGTCTCCTCGCAGGCCCGCCGCCAGCGATCCTCTCCCATCACCTGCCAGCCGTGCAGGTAGGCGCGCGCGAGCAGCGCGTTGTCGTAGAGCATCTTCTCGAAGTGGGGGACGAGCCAGGTGGCGTCCACCGAGTAGCGGTGAAAGCCGCCGCCGAGTTGGTCGTAGATGCCGCCGTGCAGCATCTTGTCCAGGGTGAGGCGAACCGGCTCGTTCTGCCCGCGGTCCAGCAGGAACTCGAGGCCGCTCGCCGGCGGGAACTTGGGGGCGCCGCCGAAGCCGCCGTTCGCGCGGTCGAAGCTCGCCTGGAGCCCCGATAGCGCCTGCGCCAGGATCGACTGGTCGAGTGGCTCCTCCGACTGCTCGACCCGGCCGACCGCCCCGAGCGACTCGCGGATCTGCACCGAGGCCTCGCGCAGCTCCTCGCGCTGGGTCTGGTAGGCGCCCGCGGTCGCCTCGAGGACCTGCTTGAAGCTGGGCAGTCCCTGCCTGGCCTCGGGCGGGAAGTAGGTGCCGCCGTAGAAGGGCACGCCCTCGGGGTCGAGGAAGACCGTCAGCGGCCAGCCGCCCTGGCCGGTCATTCCCTGCACCGCCTCCATGTAGATGTCGTCGACGTCCGGGCGCTCCTCCCGGTCGACCTTGATCGGCACGAAGGACTGGTTGATCAGCCTCGCGGTCTCCTCGTCCTCGAAGGATTCCCGCTCCATCACGTGGCACCAGTGACAGGCCGAGTAGCCGATCGAGAGCAGAATCGGCTTGTCCTCCCGGGCCGCCTGCTCGAGCGCCTCCGGTTTCCAGGGTCGCCAGTCGACCGGGTTGTCCTTGTGCTGGAGGAGGTAGGGGCTGGTTTCCTCGGCGAGCCGGTTGGCCATCCCTTCGAGAGTACCCGGCGCGCCTCGTTCGACCTGCGTGCTCTGCATATGATCCTGACGAACAGCGGCGACGAACACCGCCCTCATTAACGGCGGCCACAAAAATCGCCGCCGGATCAACAGGTGGAGGGTCGATGAAGGACCTCACGGTGATCATGGATGACCAGCCCGGGAAGCTGGCCGACCTGGGTGAGGCCACCGGCAAGGCCGGGATCAACATCGCGGGCCTCTGCGCGATGGTGGGGGACGGCAAGGGCTTCATCCACATCCTGGTCGAGGACGAGGCCGCCGCCCGGGAGGCGCTCGACGAGGCCGGGCTCACCGTTGCCGACGAGCGCGAGGCCGTGATCGTCGACCTGCATGACAAGCCCGGGGCGATGGGGGAGATCGCGCGCGATCTCGCCGAGGCCGGCGTCAACATCGACGTCGCCTACACGATCTTCACCGGCGTCCGCCTGGTGATTCTCACCGAGGACGTCGAGGCGGCACGCGGGGCGCTGGATCTGAACGGCGCTTCCGGCTAGTCCCTAGGGGCAGCGGACGAGCGTGTCGCGGCCCGACCCACCCTTGCAGCGGTCGCGCTTCTTGCCGCCGTTCAGGAGGTCGTCGCCGCTCTTGCCCTTGAGCCGGTCCCGCCCGTTCTTGCCCTTGAGCACGTCGCCGGACTTACCGCCGATCAGCCGGTCGGCTCCACCGCCGCCGATGACGGTGTCGCCGCTGTCCTGGCCGGAGACGAGGTCGGCCCCGGCACCCGAGCAGACGAGGTCGCCTCCGCCGCCGGCAAAGACCTGATCGTTGCCAGAGAAAGTGACGATCACGTCACCACGCGAGGTGCCGCTGATCAAGTCGTCACCTGCCGTCCCTGCGATTGTCGGGGCCGCGCAGCTCGGCTTGCCCTTTTTGGGCTTCTTCGTCTTGCCGGGCTTCTTGCTCACCGTTGTTGTGGCGGTCGCTGAATTGTTCGCCAGGGCGACGTCCTCGGGACTGGTGACGCTGGCGGTGTTCGAGAGGCTGCCGGCCTTGTTCGTCTTGACGATGATCGTCACCGTCCCCGTCGTGCCGCCATTCACCTGGCCGAGGTCGCAGGTCACCGTGTCCCCGGCGCGCTGGCAGACCCCGCCGGTCGCCGAGACGAAGTCGACCCCTCCGGGAAGATCGTCTGTCACCATCACGTCGGTGGCGGGCAGCGTCCCCGGGTTCTGCGCCTTGATCGTGTAGCTGAGGTTGTCGCCCGCCGTCACCGGATCTGGGCTGTCCGACTTGGTCAGCGCCAGGTCGGTATCCCCGGGCGCTGCTCCCGCCCCGCCGGTGCTGACGGCACCGATCACGATCAGCAGCACAGCCGCGGCCCCTATCGCTATGAGCCTGGGCGTACCCGAACGGTTATTCACCTCATCGCTACGCATGCATCCCTCCTAGGCTGCCTTCTACCCCCGTTAGCGTTCGTCCACGCCGACGGGTTACTCCCGAACCTAGGCAAGCTCTCCTTCCACCTCATCTCTGACGAGGGCGCCCGCTGGCTGGTCACCTCCTCGGACGCGAGCTTCGACCGCTTCGTGCGCGCCTACGGCGAGCCGGCGACGGAGGACAGGCTCCCCGACCCCGCGGCGCCGGAGATCGAGCGGCTCACCGCCCTCGCCGCTGAGCACGGGATCGAGATCCTCGGGCCTCCGGGCACGCTGCCGAGTTGAGCGACGCGCCTACGAGCCGGTGACGTCGGACGCAAAGGCCTCGAATGCGGCCACGTAGCGGTCGATGTGCTCCTGCTCGTGGGCGATCGAGAGGGTCCACTCCTCCTCGACGCCCGGCGTCATGAAGATGCCGTGGTTCATGTGGTAGAGCCAGGCGAGGGTGGAGAGGTCGCCGTCCACGTTGGTCAGGTAGTCGCGGTACTCGTAGATCGGCTCGGGCGCGAAGATCACGCAGCCCTTGGCCCCGAGGCCCTGCGTGTAGGCGGGGAGCCCGTACTTCTCGATGACCTCATTGCAGCGCGCCATCAGTGCGTCGTTGGTCTCCTCGAGCTCGTCGTAGACGTCCGGCGTGAGGACCTTCGTCAGAGTCGCCTCGGACGCTGCCATCACCAGGGGGTTGCCGTTGAAGGTGCCGATCTGGTGGACCTTGTCGGAGGCGACGACCTCACCGAGTTCGGCGGTCATGCCGATCGCGCCCCCCGGATAGCCGCCGCAGATCGCCTTGGCTAGGCAGATCATGTCCGGCTGGACGCCAAAGCGCTTGGTGGCGCCGCCGTAGGAGATCGTGGCGCCGGTCTTCACCTCGTCGAAGATCAGCTGGACGCCGTGCTCTGTGCAGAGCTCGCGCACGCGCTCGAGGTAGCCCTCCTTCGGCGGGATGATGTTGATGTTCATCATCGCCGGCTCAATGATCAGGCCGGCGACCTCCCCCTCGTGCTTCTTCAGGGTCGCCTCGAGGATGTCGGCGTCGTTGAAGGGGACCGGGACGGTGAGCTTGACGACTGCCTGCGGATAGCCCGAGCCGAACGGGATCGGATTGGGGCTCTCGCGGGGCCCGAGCTCGTCGAGGTCGGGGTAGCAGGAGACCATTACGGCGTCGTGGTGGCCGTCGTAGGAGCCCTCGATCTTGATGATCAGGTCGCGGTCGGTCGCGCCCCGCGCGAGGTGGACGGCGGACATCGTGGACTCGGTCCCCGAGTTCGAGAATCGCCACTGCGGCAGGCCGAAGCGCTCCACCAGGTTCTCGGCCGAAACAATCGAGCCGCTGGTGGGGGCGGCGAAGTGCGTGCCTTCGTCGTGGCGCGCCTTGACCGCCTCGCCGATCACCGGGTTCGCGTGCCCGACGCACATCACGCCGAAGCCGTTGTGGAAGTCGACGTATTCGCCCCCGTCCACGTCCCAGACCAGAGCGCCCTTGCCGCGGTCGATGTAGACGGGCCAGGGATCGTTGAGCTGGAAGGAGGAGGGGACGCCGCCCGGCATCACCTTGCGCGCCCTGTCGAAGTACTCCGCCGAGGTGGGAGTGTGCTCCCGGAAGCGAGCCATCTGCTCCTCGGTGAGCTTGTTGATCAGCTTGCCGTCGATCGACGCCGCGGCCGCGTCGGGCTCCTGCCCCAGAGCCTCGCCACCGTGCCGGACCGCCGTGTCTCGCTGCGCCATCAGGCCCGCAGGGTACCGGGGAGGGGCTCGATCCCAGGGCGACGCGACATCGAAAGTGAGAGCGTCGCGCACGCCAAAGCGGCTAACGCGGCGACGTAGAAGGCCGCGGAGTAGCCGCCCAGGGCGGCAGCCGCGCCTACGAGCGGAGAGCCGACGAGCATCCCGAGGTCAAAGCTCGCCGTGAACGTGCCCATCGCGACGCCGCGGCGCTCGGGCCCGACGCGGTTGATGGCGACCAGTGAGAGAGAGGGGAAGAGCAGCGAGAAGGCCGCGCCCATGCCGATTGCTCCAAGGATCACCACCGCCAGGTCCTGGCCCGCGCCCAACAGGATCAAACCGACGGTCTCGACGAGCGCGGCGCCGACCGCGCAGCGGGCCGCGCCGATCCGGTCGGGCAGACCGCCGGCGAGAAGCCTGGTGATGACCACGCTGGCTGCGAACACGCTGAAGACGGCCGGGCCGTGCCCGATCCCCCGCTCGTCGAGGCTGAGCACGATGAATGCGGAGACGGCGGCGAAGCCGAATACGCAGAGCGCAAACGTCGCTCCCGGGCCGAGAGCCTCGCGCGAGATGAAGGGGCCGCGGTCGACGTCCGGCTCGGCCTCGTAGCCCTCCGGGAGCCGGGAGGCGATCGCGGCGCCGAGGAGCGGCGCGCCGGCCGCGAAGGCCCAGACCAGGTGGAAGCCGCCCACGTCCTGGAGCAGGACCCCGATCGGCGGGCCGAGCGTGAGCCCGGTCCAGATCGCGAGGCCGTAGAGCCCGATCATCCGGCCCCGGCGCTCCTCCGGCGCCATGTCGACGTTCCAGGCCGAGCCTGCCGTGAACACGGTCCCCTCGCCGGCGCCGAGGAAGAAGCGGGCGATGATCAGGCCCGGGATGCCGGCGGGCACGAAGTAGAGGACACCTGCCGTCGCGGCCAGCAGGGACCCGACGACCACCGTCGGCTTGCGGCCCCGCCGGTCGGCGACGTTGCCGGCGATCGGGCGGCAGACGATCCCGGTGAACGCGAAGGCGCCACTGACGATCCCGACCTCGAGATCCGAGCCGTTCAGGTTGTCCTTGACGTAGTGCGGGAGGACGGCGAGCGTGGCGCCGACCGCGAGCAGGCCGAGGTTGGTGACGATGAAGATCCCGGCGAACCCGGCCCAGTCCTCGCGCCAGGCCCGGACCCCTTGGATCATCTCCGCAGCTCGGCGCGGCGGATCTTGCCGCTCGGAGTCTTCGGCAGCTCGTCGGTGAACTCGACGATGCGCGGGTACTTGTATGGGGCCGTCACCCGCTTGACGTGATCCTGGAGCTCGGTGGCGAGCTGATCGGAGGGGTCAGACCCGGCCAGCACGACGATAGCCCGGACCACGGAGCCGCGCTCCTCATCGGGGGCGGGGACCGCCGCCGCCTCGGCGACGGCGGGATGGGAAACCAGCGCCGACTCCACCTCGAAGGGGCCGACGCGGTAGCCGGCGGTGATGATGATGTCATCGTCTCGCCCCTCGAACCAGAGGTAGCCGTCGTCGTCCTGGCGGACCTGGTCCCCCGTAGCCCACCAGTCGCCGCCGAAGGGCTCCTCGTCCAGGTAGTGGCTGAAGAAGGTCGGGACGGTCTCGGGCCTGACCTGAAGCTCGCCCTTAGCGACCCGAGCCTCGACGCCGGGCAGCGGCCGGCCCATCGATCCGTCTCGCGCCGGGTCGTTCTCGTCGGGCCTCATGCCCGTCACCGGCCCGGTCTCGGTCTGCCCGTAGCCGTCTCCGATGCCGGTTCCCATCGTCTCGCGAAAGGCACGGATCACCTCCGGGTTGAGCGGCTCGCCCGCCGAGACCATTCGGCGAAGCGAGCCGATCGGCCGCAGCTCCGTTCGCTTGGCGAGGATGCGGTACTCGGTCGGAGCCTGGCAGAGGACGTTGACCCCCTCGCGCTCGATGACATCGAGGCGCTCATCCGGATCGAAGCGGGCGTCGTGGATCAGCGCGGGGGCGTCCCTGAGCCAGGGCGCGATGAAGGCGTTGCGTGTCGACTTCGACCAGCCCGGGGCGGCGGTGCACCAGGCGAGCTCCCCCTTGCGGGCTCCAACCCAGTGCTCGGCCTGGAGGCGCTGGCCGGTGAGGTAGCGCTGCGGATAGAGGACGCCCCTCGGTTTGCCCGTGGTGCCCGAGGTGAAGATGATCACGGCCGGATCCTCGGGATGGAGGTCCGCCACGTCGGTGGGCGTCTCCTGGGGGCGGTCCTCGTCGAGGGAATCGGCAACCTCCGCCATCGTCATCCCGGGCACGCCGTCAGGGAGCTCGCCGAGCAGATCGTCCTCGCCGATGCAGAGCTTCGGGTCCGCGCCTTGAACTCTGACCTCAAGATCCTTCCGGCGCAGCTGCGTGTTGCAGGGCATCGCCACCGCGCCCATCCGGAAACAGGCGAGCATGGCGAGGACCCACTCGATCCGGCTGCCCACCAGGGTCATCACGGCATCCCCGCGCTCGACGCCCCGCGCCGACATCGCGCCCGAGAGCCCGGCGCTGCGTGCGATCAGCTCGCCGAAGTGCCACTCGCGCCGGGCCCCGAAGGCGTCGATTGCGACGATCCCGAGCGTCGAGGCCGGCGCTCGCTCCATGACGTCCTCGATGAAGTTCATACCGGGCAGGGTGCCCGAATTCGGTGTGCTAGTGCGCTGCGGGGGCCTTGTTCGCCAGTTGTTCGCCAGTCGCACCACGGGCCTGCGCCTCGGCGCGCTCCCGCTCGGCCTCCAGGTAGCCGTCCAGCAGCCCGGCGGCCTCCTCCTCGGAGCCGGGCATCATGTGCCCGTAGCGGTCCGGGGTGATCGTGATGCAGCTGTGCCCCGACAGCGAAGGCGACCCGTGGTTCCGCGGGCTCATTGAGACCGCTCTTGCCATAGAGCCCAGTACGAGGGGGTAGACCTCATCCAGAGGGGCCATTGGTCCCCACGCCCCTCTGGATAGACCGGGAGCGGCACCGTGACTTCCGCCGCTCCCAGCTTTGTCCTGCCTAACTGGGTAAGCGCACGCCCCGTGCAAAGGGTTACGGCAACTTCCCCCGAACGGCTCCGAGAGTTCGATGCTGGTGAGCCCAGGGGCTTGATCTCGCAGGCTTCCCGGATTCTCCATCGGGAAAACGGGTTTTCTTTACACGCACCCACCCGGCGGTCGTCTGACCTTGCGAATCGCCATCTCGACCCTCCCCCTATCCGACCCTGCGCCCGCTGCCTAAGATCGGCGCTGTGTTGGTGCTGATCGGCCTCATTCTGCTCGGAGTTGCGGTCATTGCCCTCGCGTCCGTCATGGTGCTGCGCCCACGCCGGGTGGGCGAAGCGCGGAAGGTGCAAGACCTCTACCCGGAAGGGAGCGAGAGGGCGGTCTACGAGAAGCTCTACGGAAGGCGCTCCATGACGGTGGGCGCCCCGGTGCCCGTAGAGCGACCACGAGTAGCCGATGTGGATAGTCCCCAGGCTGGGCTGCGTGAGTAGGCGATGTCGGAGGAGACTGCCACCCCCCCCGAAGAGGGATGCGCTTGACGTGTTGCTGGTCCGGGTTCCCGGCCTCGTCAACTGGATGGGGGCAGCCCTCCTCCGCATGCCTCCCGGCTCGGCGCTCAGGCGGCGACTGATGAGCCTGTCGATCAAGCGCGGGTTCGCCGCGATGGCCCGCAGCGACCTGGATTTGGTGCTGCAGGGATACGAGCCTTACGCCGAGGTCTGGATGCGAGGGATGTCCGGAGTCGGGATCGGTGGCTGCTATCGGGGTCACGACGGCGTCCGCGCCATTTACAAGGACGTGGACGACGTCTTCGAAGAGTGGAGCTGGACGATGCGTGCTGTCGTCGACGGTGGCGATCGCACCGCCATCCGAGCGGACTTCGCCGGCCTTGGACGAGGCAGCGGAGTCCAGACGACTATGGACGACGCGGGAACAGCTATGAGGTTCTCCGCCCGTGGCGCGATCACCTGGCAGGAGTGGTTCGTGGAGCAGAATGGGTGGCCGAAGGCCCTCGAAGCCGCCGGGCTGTCGGAGTAGGTCAGGGGTCATTCAGACCTCGAAGCGGGCGATCCTCGACTCGGCCCTAGGTGCGAGAGGCGCCCGGGATCTTGTTCGCCATTTGTTCGCCAGTCAGACTCCGAATCAACCGGAGATAACCGGAGCCAACCGGAGCGCTTTTGGCTTGCCCATGCGGTGTTCCGCTTGGTGGTGCAGGGCGGCCTAGATGAAAGTTCACGCGCGTAAGTCTGCCGGAGCGACGGGTTGACTTCCGCCTGCGGGCTGCGTAAGGTCGATTGGCAGTCCTACCGAGTGATCCTCGGGCGTTTCAGGGCCTTCTAAAAGGCGTGACGGTTGGATTTCGAGGGAGCAAGGAAGAAGGTCATGGACCGGCGGAAGAGCTGGAGCGCCGTGTGAGCCCGCGGCGCAAACGGGGGGGTCCCGTCCAGCACCCGTTCATACTCCGGAAGCCCAGCTAAGCGAGGCGCCGGGGCGTGGGCTCGAACGATGCAAGCGCCAGGCCGGCGGCCATCCGCGTCCTGATCGTCGACGACCATGCCCTCTTCCGTCGCGGTCTACGCGAGCATCTGGAGGCGAGCGGGCTCGTTGTCGTCGGAGAGACGGCCGACGCCATAGGTGCGCTGGCCCTCTCCGTGGAGAGAGAGCCGGAGGTGGTCCTCATGGATATCCGGATGCCGGGAGACTCCGGCATCGATGCCATCAGGCAGCTGCGGCTCGCGGCCCCACGTGCTCGAGTATTGCTGATGGCCGACTCCCTGGAGGAGGAGGACATCGTGGAGGCGATCATGGCGGGCGCCTCCGGTTGTCTTCCGAAGGACTCCGACGGCGATCAGATCCTGGCTGCGGTTTCGGCCGCCGCGGGCGGCGAAAGCGCTCTCTCCCCCCGGATCGTCTCGGCCTTGATCGAGCGAGCGCGTAAGCACGAACCGCCCCCGCCCTCGAGCGCAAGTGACGGCCCCACACTGACGGAGCGGGAGCACGAGGTACTCGGACTGATCGTCGAGGGAAAGGACAACAACGAGATCGCCGCTGCGCTGGTGATCAGCCCGGAGACAGTCAAATCCCACGTCTCCACAGTGCTGGGGAAATTGGGGGCGGGCAATCGCGCCGAGGCGGCCGTCAAGGCGGTGCGCGCCGGGCTCGCCTGAGTCGTGCCGCGCCGAGGGTTTTCGCAGTTTGCGGACTCTGACTGCGTAGAAACCCCGGAAACTGGGCGTTCATAGATTTGAACGTCAAATCGCGCATCCGAGCGATTCACAAAGACCCCCGCCAGCGAGGAAGCTTGCGACATGGCGTCCGAAACTGGCGTGGTCCGACACGCCGATCAGGACAGGGGGAGCAGGTCTCACGACCGCGAGCGGCGTGCGATCGAGGCTGCCAAGGCGGGTGACTGGGACGGGCTCTCCTATCTCTACTCAAGCTACGCGGACGACGTGCGGAGGTTCATCCAGAGCATCGTTCGCGACCGTTACGAGGCCGAGGACATCACCCACGATGTCTTCGCAAAGCTGATGAAGGCGATTCAGAAGTACGAGGAGCGAGAGGTGCCCTTCGCGGCGTGGATCATGCGCGTCGCGCGCAACGCGGCGCTCGATCGCGTGCGGTCCCGGCGGCAGATCCCGGTCGAGGAAGTGTTTGTCAGTGAGAACGGTCACGAGCAGACGTCGTTCGAGTACAGCCAGGCCCTGAAGACCGCGCTCGCCGAGCTACCCGAATCACAACGCGAGGTGCTCGTCCTGCGCCACATCGGCGGACTCTCGCCCACCGAGATCGCGGAGCGGCTTGGAAAGACCGAGGCTTCGATCCAGGGGCTGCACCACCGCGGACGTGCAGCGCTGAAGGTCTCGCTGCGAGAACTGGGAGTGGCCCCGGTCACCTCAGCCCAAGCGCACTGAGCAAAAGTTCTAGACCACCTGGCCACTTCTCACTGGCTGTCGGCCAACCGGATGATTCGTTCGGCCACCCGGCCGGCATCGAGGTCGGCGAGGAAGAAAATGGCGGCGTGCTCGATGAGCCGCTCGAGCCCGAGCTCCTGGCGCTCTGCCTCCTCCTCGAGCCGCTTCACCGTCTGCTTGTCGAGCTCGAGCAAGAAGGTTCGGCTCTCGCGTTCGCTCACGGGTTGGCCGAACCGAGGAACCCGGGATGCCGTGCGCCCGGATGCGAGCTCCGACTCGTAGTAACCGCAGGCCAGGGCCAGCAGCCGATCCAAGCTCAGGTTCTCGGCGCGCGCGTGATCCTCCAGCACGCTCCAGCCGAACTCGTCAAATGTGATCGAGACCTCGAATCCCACGGGGGCGTCCAGTCTATGGACATCATCGGCGGGAGTCCGAGACGGAAAGTTCGAGTGGGATGCCGAAACTTGCTTTTCCACGTCACCCGAAAAACGCTGCACCGATACGGTTTTTCGCGGTCAGATGCGAGGTTGCTACGAAACCGGGACCGGCACGAATCTCATTCGATCGAAACTCGTACTGCGGGGGCTGAGACCGCCCCTACTGGATCGCGCCGGAGGCAGCCGGGATCCTCGCGATCCCCAATCCTCTCCCGCGCTCGGGATCGAGGATCACTGCAGCCGCCTCGCTGCGTGAGGAGACGCCGAGCTTGCCGAACGCCGAGGACAGGTGGCTCTTCACCGTGCTCTCGGCGAGGAACAGCTCCGCCGCGATCTGGGAGTTGGTCTGCCCCGTTGCAACCAGCATCAGCACCTGCTTCTCGCGGGTCGTCAGTGCCCGCGCCCGAAGCGCCCGGCGCTGTCGGCTCGGTGCCGACACTTGGCCGGCGCAGACCGATTCGACGACGGCTCCCAGCGCCTCCTCGATGCCCTCCTCGAGGACGATTCCGTCAACGCCGAGTTCGAGTGCGCGCCGGACGTCGCTGACCATCGCGCGTCGACAGACCAGAACTGCTGACACTTCCGCGAACTGGGAGTGAAGAAGACGAACGATGTCCGCGGTCGATCGGTCCGGTCGATTCGCGGCGATCACGACGCAGGCGGGTACGTTGCCGTCGCAGGAGGCAAGCAAGCCTTCCCCGTGTGCGGATCGCGCCAGGACCGCGTGTCCCGCCGCCTCGAGCGCCGCGGCGATCTGGTCACCCAGGGCCGGTTCGCTCGCGCAGAGCGCGACGGGCAATTTCTGGCTTCTTGTGTCTCCCAGGGCCATTCGACTCACGAACGGACCGTGGGCGGCGGGACTTTCGCGGAGTGCACTTCTCTCTGGCGGCGTCATCGGCGCGCCGCCCTCCGACTCTCGGCGAGGCAACGCGGGCATCGGCAGATCAGCTTGAGCTCCTTCGGGGCCTCCGTCCGATTCGGAATGCGCTGCGACTTCGGGGTTCTTTGCCGCGCATGTCCGGATTGCCTAGTCACAGCCCGCGCCGCCCCAGAACGAACGGCACCGTACGCAGCAGCGTCTTCACGTCCAACCAGAGGGACCAGTTGGCGCCGTAGAGATAGTCGATCTTGACCATCTCGTTGAGTGGGATTCGAGCCGAGCCGAAAACCTGCCACGGGCCCGTCATCCCGGGGGGAAGCTCGAGCCGCGAGCGCCGCCATCCCTCGATCCTGTCGTCCTCGTCGAGCACCAGCGGCCGAGGGCCGACCAGTGACATGTCTCCCCAGAGCACGTTGATGAGCTGCGGGAGCTCGTCGAGTGAGATCTGGCGAAGGCGATTGCCGACCCGGGTGATGCGCGGGTCCTCCTTGATCTTGAAGAGGCCCCCGTTCGCCTCGTTGCGCGCTGCGAGCGCGGATTTCTGAGCCTCGGCTCCGTCCACCATCGTCCGGAACTTGAGCATCTCGAACGGGACGCCGTGGCGACCCATGCGCCTCTGACGGAAGAGGACGGGGCCGCGGGAGTCGAGCTTGATCGTAATCGCGATTGCCGCCAGGAAGGGGGCGAGCACGAGCAGCGTAAGGCTGGCGCCGACGAAGTCGAAGGTGCGTTTGACGATCGCCGAGGACCGGGCCAGGCCAAACCGGCGCATGCTGAGCAGGGTGATCCCGTCCACATCGTCCAGCTCGACGGAGGAGCCCACGACCTCGGGTAGCTGAGGCAGCACGCTGACCCTCAGCCCCCTTGCCTTCAGACTCCGGGTCGTGTTCAGGAGGTCATCGGAGATATCGCCGCGTGGCACGACGATTGCACGCTCGATCCGTTCGACGGTGAGCAGGCGCTCCAGATTGCCTCCGTTCTGGCCGCTCGTGCCATTCGGATGCGAATTCCCGTTCGAGCCGGCCAGGCGGGCAAGCGGCACTCGTGCGACCACCCGCGCTTTTAGTCCCGGCACCTCATCGAACCGACGCCTGATCCACTTCGCGGCCCCGGCATCGCCGAGGACCAGACATCGCTCCTCCCGGGAAAGTCGGCCGGCCAGATTCCTGCCCAGGGCGCGGAACGTGACCATGCCCGCAAACAGCAGCGCCCAGACGCCGACCGCCTGATCCCGGCCGAAGTTGCCGTCCACGATCCTGTCGCCGGCCAGCCAGATCAGGAGCGCATAGAGGGTCGCAACCCAGAAGAGGGTGGGGACCTCGTCGAGCGTCGTCTTCCTGATCAGGTACTCATCGCGGTCATAGAGCCCGGTGAGCTTTCCCACCACGAGCACCAGCGGGAGCGCGAGCAGGGCAATGGGGTTGATGGCGTCGTGACCGAGGATGGGTACGCCGATCAGTACGGCGATCGCCGCCGAGGCGATGTCCGCGAGCGCGAGACTGCGGCGGTAGATCGCGTCCCGGCGGTAGATCGCTCCACGAAGCCGGCCCTCGGGGATCTCGCCCAGGAGCTGCTCGCGCTTCTGCTCGCGGGACCGGAACCTGCGCGTCCGGGGAGGGGGGAGCGAGGGGAAGGAGGTGGCCGGATCGTACGATTCCGGGGTGCGTATGTCTACGCCACCGAGGCTGGGATCAAGCTGTAGCTCGTGTTCGGCCATCGTCGCCCACACAAGCAACGGCTGAAACTTGCGCCGTGACGCGCGCGGGACGGCAGATCCAACGTAATTGGAACCACTCTCCGGCGGGCCGGTGGCGAGCGGGAGAATCACGCCCCGTCCGACGTTGGTGCCCCGAGAGCAGTTCATGGAACTCGAGCTTCGAGATCGGATGGAGACGGCCGCAGAGCCCGCGGGCGTGCCCAGCTGCCGTTTCTGCTCGGCCCCCCTGCGTCAGACGTTCGTCGACCTCGGGATGTCGCCGCTCTGCGAGAGCTACGTCCCGGTCGAGCGGCTTGGCGCGATGGAACCGTTCTACCCGCTCCATGTCCGAGTCTGCGAGCAATGCCTCCTGGTCCAGCTGGAGGAGCTCGTCTCGCCCGAGGAGATCTTCACCGAGTACGCCTATTTCTCTTCCTACTCGGACTCCTGGGTCGCTCACGCTCGCGACTACGTCGAGTCGGTCGTAGAGCGCTTCGGGCTGGGGGCCGACAGCCAGGTGGTGGAGCTGGCCAGCAACGACGGCTACCTGCTCCAGCATCTCGTCGCCCGGGGCATACCGGCGCTCGGGGTCGAGCCTGCGGCGAATGTCGCGGAAGCGGCCAGGGAACGCGGGATTGAGACCGTGGTCGAGTTCTTCGGCCGGGAGCTTGCATCCCGTCTCGTGGCAGCGGGCCGCCGGGCGGACCTGCTGGTCGCGAACAACGTCTTCGCTCATGTCCCCGATCTCAACGATTTCGCCGCCGGCATGCGGTTGCTTCTGGCGCCGGAAGGCGTCGTCACAATCGAGTTTCCCCACGTGGCACGGCTGATCGAGGAAAACCAGTTCGACACGATCTACCACGAGCACTTCTCCTACTTCTCGTTCCTCACAGCCGGCACCGTCCTGCGGGCCCACGGCCTGGAGGTCTTCGACGTCGAGGAGCTGCCGACGCACGGCGGTTCGCTGCGGGTGTACGCACAGCTGGAGGGGGCCGCCCATCGGGTCACCGCACGGGTTGCGGAGCTCGCCGAACGCGAGCGGGAGCTCGACCTGGACCGGCTCGAGGGATACAGCTCGTTCGCGCCACGGGTGGCGGAGACCAAGTGGAGGCTGCTCGAGTTCCTGATCGACTGCCGCCGCGATGGCAAGCGAGTCGCCGGCTACGGCGCCCCCGGCAAGGGGAACACGCTGCTCAACTACTGCGGCATCCGTGCCGACCTGCTCGAGTTCACGGTTGACCGCAACCCGTACAAGCAGGGACAGGTCCTGCCCGGCACTCGCATCCCGATCCACCATCCTGAGGCCCTCGAGCAGGCACGGCCGGACTTCGTCCTGATTCTTCCCTGGAACCTGACGGACGAGATCGTGGCTCAGCTCTCCCACGTGCGCGAATGGGGTGGGCGCTTCGTCGTCCCGATCCCGGAGGTGAAGGTCATATGAAAGTGGTGATCTTCTGCGGCGGCCAGGGACTGCGGATGCGAGAGGCATCCGAGATGGTGCCCAAGCCGATGGTTCCGATCGGGCCCCGGCCCGTCCTCTGGCACGTGATGAAGTACTACGCCCATTTCGGCTTCACCGACTTCGTGCTCTGCCTCGGCTACAAGGCCGAGGCGATCAAACAGTTCTTCCTCACCTACAACGAGGCGATGGCCAACGACTTCGTGCTCACCAACGGCGGCGCGGACGTCCACCTGCTGAAGACCGACATCCACGATTGGAACATCACCTTCGTCGACACCGGCCTGCGGGCGCCGATCGGCGAGCGGCTGCGGGCCGTCCGCCACCTATTGGCCGACGACGAGCTCTTTCTAGCCAACTACGGGGATACGCTGACCGACGCCGATCTGCCATCGATGATTGCCCGCGCCAGGGACGAGCAGGCGACGGCGAGCTTCATGGCGGTGCGTCCGAACTACAGCTTCCACGTGGTCTCAATGGGTGAGGACGGCCGCGTCCAGGCGATGCGCGACGTGATGGGCTCCGACATCTGGATCAACGGTGGCTACTTCATCCTGCGCCGGGACTTCCTCGACCAATTGCGCCCCGGCGAGGATCTCGTGGAGGAGCCGCTGCAGCGCCTGCTGTCGGCTGGAAAGGTTCTGGCACAGCGGCACGAGGGATTCTGGGCCCCGATGGACACGCTGAAGGACCAGCAGTGGCTGGAGAACCTGCACGAGGACGGCCGCGCGCCATGGCAGGTCTGGGATCCTGACCGCGTCGCCGGTCGCGAGCTCGCGTACGCGGCCCTTGGATGATGCTCCCGCTACTGCTCGGCCCGCCCGAGGCGTCCCCCGCACGCGCACTCGCGATCGGCGCCCATCCCGATGACATCGAGATCGGCTGCGCGGGGACGATCCTGAAGCTGATCGAGGAGGGGAGCCTCTCGGAGATCCGCTGGGTTGTCCTCAGCGGGGAGGGCGAACGCGCACGGGAGGCGCGGAGAAGCGCCGAGGCGCTGCTCGAAGGGCTGCCTGGAAGCGATGTTGTGATCTGCGACTTCCCCGACGGCTTCTTTCCCTACGAGGGCAAGAGGATCAAGGACTTCTTCGAAGAGCTGAAGGCCGATTTCTCTCCCGACGTGGTCCTCACCCATCAGCGGGGAGACCTACACCAGGATCACCGGATCAGCTGCGAGCTGACCTGGAACACCTTCCGGGACCACCTGATCCTCGAGTACGAGGTGCCGAAATACGACGGGGACATGAGTGCCCCGAACACGTTCGTGCCCCTCCCCGAACGGCTCTCGCGGCGCAAGATCGACCACCTGATGAACCATTTCGGCTCGCAGCGATCGAAGCGCTGGTTTCGCGAGGACCTGTTCTCGGGCCTGCTCCGGCTGCGCGGCATGGAGTGCAACTCGCCGAGCGCCCACGCGGAGGCGTTCTTCTGCCGCAAGGCCGTCCTGGCGTGACCAACACGCTCACACCGCAAGCTGAATCCGCGAAAATCGGGGAAGAGGCCTACGAGCTGATGCGCCGGCTGTTCCCGCTGTGCCGCAGCCTGACGGGCGAGGGGGTGCGGGCCACGTTCGACATCCTCGAGGAGGAGATCCCGATCGCGCGCACCGAGATCCCGAGCGGCACTCGGGTTCTCGACTGGATCGTTCCTGATGAGTGGAATCTTCGCGACGCCCACATCAAGGCACCGGACGGCACTCGTGTGGTCGATGTCCGGGACTCCACCCTGCACGTCGTTTCCTACAGCGAGCCCGTGCGAATGACTCTCTCGCTCGAGGCGCTGCGCGAACGACTCCACACTCTCCCCGAGCAACCCGACGTTGTCCCCTACAGGACCTCCTACTACGAGCGCACCTGGGGCTTCTGTCTGTCCCACAGGCAGCTGCTCGAGTTGGAGCCGGGCGACTATGAAGTGGTGATCGACTCGACCCTCGAGCCGGGTCACCTGACGTATGCCGAGCTCGTAATCCAAGGGGAGGGGGAGGAGGAGGTGCTGATCTCGACCTATGTCTGCCACCCCTCGCTCGCCAACGACAATCTCTCGGGAATCGCCGTCGCGACAGCGCTCGGGAAGCGTCTCCTGGGGAGGCGTCTGGAACACACCTACCGCATCCTCTTCGCCCCCGGCACGATCGGCCCGCTCGCCTGGCTCCATCAGAACCGCGAGGGGCTCGATCACGTGGAACACGGTCTGACGCTCTCCTGCATCGGGGACGAGGGAAACCTGACCTACAAGCACAGCCGTCGCGGAGACGCCGAGGTGGACAGGGCCATGGAGGCGGTGCTCCGGGACTCGGGCGCACCGCACCGCGTGCTTCCCTGGGAGCCGTGGGGTGGGGACGAGCGCCAGTTCTGCTCCCCGGGGTTCGACCTGCCGGTCGGCACCCTGATGCGCACCCCGCACGGGGAGTTCAGCGGCTACCACACGTCGGCGGACGGGCTGGAGCGGATCCGGCCCGAGGCCCTTGCCGAAGCGGTGGACAGGTGCCTTGAGCTCGTCGAGGTCCTGGAGAGCAATCGCCGCCTGACCAACCTCAGCCCGTACGGCGAGCCGCAGCTCGGGCGGCGCGGCCTCTACCGGTCTGCCGGCGGAGCTGTGGCCACGCCTGAAGATGAGCGCGCGCTGCTGTGGGTGCTGAACCAGAGCGATGGGCGCTCGACCCTGCTCGACATCGCCCGCTCCTCCGGGCTTCCCTATGCGGTCGTGCGGCGCGCTTCGGAGCGGCTCGAGGATGCGGGGCTGGCCGCCACTGGTCCGGGAACAAGGAGCCGACCTTGATGATGACCCCGATAGAAATGATGACCCCGACAGGAGCCGACCCCAGGCGATCGGCTTCGACGGTCAGCAGCTCAGTTCTCGATGGGCACAACTGCGTCGTAACCGGCGCCAGCAGCGGCATCGGGCGGGAGATCGCCGTCGAGCTGGCGTCGGCCGGGGCCACCGTATGCGCGGTGGCAAGACGAAGAGATGAGCTCGAGGTGACAGCGACACTGGGCCGCGGAGGCGGACGGTTCGAGCTGTTCGAGGCAGACCTGGTCGACGACGAGCAGGTCGAACGGTTGGGTGAGACCCTCCTCGCGCGTGAGACTGGCGTACACGTCCTCGTTCACAGCGCCGGAACTATCTCGCGGGGCGACCTCGAGAAGGCCCCCGTCAGTGACCTGGATCGCCAGTACGCCACCAATGTGCGTGCTCCATATCTCCTCACTCAAATCCTGCTTCCGGCACTGTGTGCAATCGACGGGCAGATCGTCTTCATCAACTCGACCGCAGGTCGGATCGCGAGGGCGAACACCGGTCAGTACGCTGCCACGCAGCACGCTCGCAGGGCGATCGCCGACAGTCTGCGAGAGGAGATCAATCCGCAGGGGGTCCGGGTCGTGACCGTCTATCCGGGCCGAACGGCGACACCCATGCAAGCCAAGATTCATGAGATCGAGGGAAGGTCCTACGCTCCAGAGCGACTCATGCAGCCGGGAGACGTAGCGTCAGTGGTTCTCAACGCGCTCACCTTGCCCAGAAGCGCTGAGCTGACGGACATCAGCGTTCGCCCGATGCTGAAGCACTGAACCTCGGTACCGCAGTCGGCTCTTCGGGCTTACAGGGTGCTTACTTCGTGCGGCGGGGCCATGCCTGATCGCGCTCCGAGATGACGCGCCTGTCGGCGGGCGGCCAGTCGATCTCGAACGTCGGGTCGTCCCAGCGCACCCCGCGAGCCGCTTCCGGCACATACTGGTGGGACATCTGGTAGAGGACCTCGGTGTCGTCCTCGAGGGTCTGGTAGCCCTGCGCAAACCCCTCCGGGACGTAGGCGAGCCGCCCGCTCCGCGGGCTCAGCTCGACGCCGATCCACTCATTGAGCGTCGGCGAGTCGGGGCGTAAGTCGACCATGACGAGGAAGATGGAACCGCGCGTACACCGAACCAACTTGATCTCGCTGTGCGGCGCCTCCTGGTAGTGCAGGCCGCGGAGCGTGTGTCGGGTCGGGCTGTGGATCGTGCTGCTCTGCACGATCCGCATCGGCGTCCCGTGCTCCGCGAACTCCCGCTCGCAGAAGGTCCGTGCGAGGAATCCGCGCTCATCGCGGTGGGGCTCCAGCTCGATCAGGAACGCGTCCTCGAGCCGTGTAGGGACGAAGATCATCAGTCGTCCTACATAACGGGGGGTCGTTCGACCAACTTGCGCATCCTCCCGAGCGCTCGGGCTCTTGCAGGCGGACGGGGTTGGCTACCGGGCTGCGGCCGTGCCCGCCGCCCGCTGCGCGCCGCGCGGCGGGGGGTGGCGAGCGCCAAGCACAGCAGCGGTCACGAGCAGCAGTCCGCCCGCCGCCGAGCGAGCGACGCCGCCATCGTCGCGCGCAAGCTCGAGGCCGCCCTGGCCAACGAGGGCCATGACGGTCACCCCCGTGAACACGGCAGCGATCAGGTACAGGCTCGCCGCCTCGCCGCGGTCTGACGCGGTCAGGGCGTACCAGATCGCTACTGCGGTCGGGCCGATCAGCGTGGCCGAAGGCGCGAGCATGGCATCGACTGCGGATCCGGCCAGGAGCAGCGCGACCGGCACCCACCACGAGCGTTGCCGTCCACCGACCCCGCGAGCGCTACCACTGAACGCCACCCAGAACCAGACAGCGGTGCAGAAGAGCAGCGCGGCACGCGCATCGTCGAGCCCCCCGAGGCGGGTGTCGTCGCCGCCACCACCGGCCATCAGGAAGTACGCGTCGGTCTGGCGATGCAGGATCGTCCGCCACCCCGCCTGCGATTCCGTGGGCCGGATCCAGGCCGACAGGGTCATGGCCCCCTTCAGGTTCAGCGATGACGACGGAGGGACCCGCACCAGATCCCCGGCGTCCTGGAAACTGAGCGCACCGCCGAAGCGGCCTCGCGTCGTAAAGCTCGCTCCGGTGATCGCGCCGGCGTTGCCCTTGCCCGACGCGTCCGCCGCGACGGTCTGCGAGCCCCCGTCGAACCCGTACGCTCCCACGAGGCCCGTCGCCGGCGTGATCCTGGCGCTCCGGATCGGGGTTGACATCTCCGCCCGTATCTCGGAAGGACTCAGCGCGCGGTCATAGACGCGTGCCTCGTCGATCACGCCATCGAAATACTCTCCGTAGGGGTGACTGCCACCGATCCAAAGCGGGTCGGTGGTCCTCCGGATGGAGCCGGTCACGGCTCGGCTCGACACCTGGGTCGCGTTCTCATAGAGCCGCAGCGCCGTCCCGTCGTAGGTCAGCGCCACATGGGACCAGCGGTTCACCGGATCGGCTTGCCGTGCGTCGGCATGCTGGGTGGCGCCGTCGAACGTCCCGCCGCCTGCGGGCAACAGCGACTTGTTCACGCCATTGTCGACGACGCCCGCGAGCAGCAGCGCGCCCAGCACCAGTGCGGATGCAGGGCAGGCCCAGCGACCCGCTAGCCACCTTGGTGCCCCCCGGGCTTCCTGTACCCGCGCCCGGCCGGCGACCGCGACCGCGACCGCGAGCAGCGCAAACGCTGGGAGGTCTCCCGTATCGATGCCATGGGTTGACGACAGCGACAGGATGATCGGGCCGTGCCATGGCGCCCACTGGAAAGCCGCGAAGGCTCCGAGCAGCAGCGCGACGCCGATCCAAGCTCTGAGCCTTCCCAAGCGGGCCATGGAACCCTTCCTCAAGCTGGCGCCAGCGCCGGCATCCCCATCATCGGCCGGCCGCACCGCATGAACTCGAGTCGGCCCGGGGCTCACGCCTGCGAAATCAGATAGTCGACATCGAGCCGTGTGAGGGGGTGAAGATCATCGCCCCGATACCCGCGATCGTTGTCGTTGCGGCTTGATCAACCCGCACCGACCGGCAGGCGCCAGCGGAGCTCATCATCGAGTCGCCCGGCCTCCTGCAGTTCGCGGACACGGTTGATCCGCAGGTACTGGGTGCCGGTGAACTCCTCGAACGTCAAACCGTTGCGGGCGTAGGCGTCCCGGAGCTGCTCGACGCCGCGACGTACCGTCCAGCGGGATTCGAACTCGGGCAGCATGCGCGCGATCTTTGAGCAGTCGACCTGATAGGAGCGCTTGTCGGGCCCGCCCCCGGCCGCGAACGACGCGTGCGCACCGGGGACGACCTCCGCGACGATCTCGGCCAGGTCCCGGATGCGGTAGTTCTCGCTGCTCGCACCGACGTTGAAGGCCTCGTCGTGCACGAGCTCCCGCGGCGCCTCGAGGACCGAGAGGAACGCAGCGGAGATGTCCTCCACGTGCACGAGCGGGCGCCACGGCGTCCCGTCGCTCTGGATCAGGACCTCGCCCGTCGTCTCGGCATATCCGACCAGGTTGTTCACCACGATGTCGACGCGCAGCCGCGGCGAGACACCGTAGGCGGTCGCGTTGCGCAAGAAGGTCGGGCTGAACGTGTCGTCGGCGAGGCTTGAGATGTCTCGCTCGGCGAGCACCTTCGACTCACCGTAGGGCGTCACCGGCGCGAACCCGGCGCCCTCGTTGAGCATCTCCTCACCGGCCTTGCCGTAGAGGCTGCAGGAGGATGAGAACAGGAAGCGCGTCACCCCCGCATCCCGTGCCTTCTCGGCCAGGCGCGCCGAGGCCAGGTGGTTGATGTCGTACGTGGCCTGCGGATTGAGGTCGCCAACCGGGTCGTTGCAGACGGCCGCGAGGTGAATCACCGCGTCAAAGCCGACCAAGTCCTCGCTCTCGACGTCACGGACATCCGCCCGCAGCGACTGGACCTTGGGTATCTCGGCGCCGAAGGTGCAGGCGGCGAAGAGGTCGGAGTCGAGTCCGACGATCTCGTGGCCGGCGCGCTCCAGCACGGGGACGAGCACCGAACCGATGTAGCCGTTGTGACCGGTGACGAGTACGCGCAAATCGAGCCTCCTGGGTGAGCGGAGCATTTGACCCGAGGCTTCAGCCAGCCTCGGGTCCTAGATCTCTAACGATTGCCGGCAGCCCATTCGTGCGTTGAGAAGATTTGTATGCTCGCCGACCCGATGCAGTCGCTATCCGGACTACGCCTACTGGTCACGGGTGGCTCGGGCTTCAGGGACGCAGCTGTGTCGTCGGGCTGTCGAGCATGGGGCGTCGGTGCCGTCTCGCGGCACCCGCGCACCTCTTCAGATGGGGTTCGCTGGGAAGCCGCGGAGCTGACCGAGGATGGGGCCGTTCAGGGCCTCTTGCGCGGGCTGCGACCGGACGTCGTCCTCCATCTGGCGAGCGAGGTGAGCGGCGCGCGCGACCGCGATCTTGTCCTCCCGATGCTGCGGGCGAACCTCCTGGCGGCGATCGACCTGATGCTCGCCTGCGCCGACGCCGCGTGTCGTCGCCTGGTTCTAGCCGGTTCCATGGAGGAGCCCGAGCTCGGCGATCCCGCGGCCGTGGGGCCCTCGGCCCGGAGCTTCTCCTTGGCCTGGACCCGGAGCCAGTGGTCCGTTGCGAGCCTCGAGCGCGTAGCCGTGGCCGCCACGGCTCAACTCCCACCCGTCACGGCTCTGCTCGAAAGGCGATGCGCCAGTGCCCAGCCGAGGAGCCGGAGCCCGAACGGAATCCCCTGGACAACGTAGCGCCTGAACAACCGGCGCGGTTCCTGCATGAGCCGGTGCATCCACTCCAGTCCCAGTCGCTGCAGGAGGGCCGGCGCGCGCGGCTGCTCCTCGGCGAGGAAGCTGAGAGAGATCCCCACTCCAACGAACCAGGTCGCGGGCAGCTCAGACCGCAGCGCGCGAATCAGCCGCTCCTGCTTCGGGAAGCCAAGCCCGACCAGGACAAGCGCCGGCCGCGCGCGTCGGAGCATCGTCTTGATCCTCTCGAGCTCGTCGGGATCGTCCTCGAATCCAAAGGGAGGGCAATACGACTCCACTCCCCGAAGGCCAGGGCACCGGGCCCGGAGTCGCCGCGCGGCAGCGGTCGCCACCCCCGGGTTGCCTCCCAGGAGGAACACGGACAATCCGGCGCGCGCAGCGGCCCTCGGCATGCTCAGGACGAGGTCGCTTCCGGGGACCCTCTCGGGCAACGGCGTACCGGCGAGGCGCGAGGCCCAGACGATCGGTAGGCCATCGGCGACGCGGTGAGTGGCGGCGAGGATCAGCTCCCGGCTCTCGGGACTGGAGGTGAATCGGCGCAGGATGTCGAGATTCGGGGTGACGATCCACCCGCCGTTTCGCGCACGAACGCCCTCCAGGAAGAGCCGAACCAGCGTTCTCTGGTCGAGCCTTTGAAAAGGAAGGCCCATGATCGACACGGTCTCGTGCGCCGGGGGCAGCTGGGGCTCCGTCGATGACCCACCACCCCTGCCGTCAGCCTCGGCCGTTGGCTTGGGTGCACGCCTCAGCCATGGCTCGCCGCGACGTGACCCTATGACGACCTCGAAATCGACCATCGTGACATCAACGAGCCGCGGCGCCCTGGCTTTCCGCTCACCACTCGACGTAGATGGCGAGAGTGGCTGGTTGGTCTTGGGGAGTCCTACCTGAGCAAGTAAAGGCCTTTCGGTTTCGTTGGTGTCGCGGTGGCAGATTCTGTGACATCTGGCGGTGAGCGGCCTTTGCGTCCGGGCGACGTCGTCGAGGTCCGCTCCGCGGGCGAGATCCTGGCCACGCTCGACAGCGACGGCGCGCTCGACGGCATGCCCTTCATGCCTGAGATGGCCGCCCATGTAGGTCGCCGCTACACGGTCAGCCGCCGGGTGGACAAGATCTGCGACACCGTCACCGGCAGCGGGAGCCGCCGCACGTACAGCGCCGTCTACCTCGAGGACCTCCGCTGCGACGGTTCAGGCCACGACGGCTGCCAGGCAGCCTGCAAGATCTACTGGAAGGACGCCTGGCTTCGCCGGGTCGACGATCACTCGAAGGCCGTCGACCCGGGCGACGGAGGAATGCCCGAACTTCAGCGGCTCGCGCAGGCCAGCGCAAGAACCGTGCGTGAGCTGAACGGTGAACAGGTGGAAGCCTGGCGCTGCCAGGCAACCGACGCGCTGAAGTTCTCCGAGCCGCTGAAGACCTCCAACCTGGCCCAGTACTGGCGCGAGTTCCGCAGTGGCAACTTCACTCCGTTTCGCCTCATCCGCCTGTTGGCCCGCGGGTTCGTGATGGAGGTCGCGAGGCGGATCGGCTTGCTCAAGCCGCTGCCCTTGCACGGGCCGGGCGGTGGCCCCCCGTCGTCAGAGCTCGGACTGCGGCCCGGCGACCTGGTGCAGGTGCGACCTGCGGACGAGATCGAGGCCACTCTCGATGAGAAAGGCATGAATCGCGGCCTCTCCTTCGACCGCGAGATGCTGCCCTACTGCGGTCGGACGGTCCGGGTGAAGGACACGGTGGATCGGATCGTCGACGATAGGACCGGTCGCATGCTCAAGATCCCCAAGGACAGTCTCATCCTCGAGGGAGCTGTCTGCTCTGGCGAGCGCACCCCGGGATGCTGGTTCTGCCCGCGCGAGATTTACTCCTTCTGGCGCGAGGATTGGGTGCGCCCAGTCGAGGGGTCGGACGGGCCCGATCCGGCTGACGTCTAGCGGGCGAGCAGTTGGTGCTTGGCGTCCGCCGCCTTTGAGCGGCTGACACGGGCCACTTCTTTAGCCCAGAACGGTCGAAGTGCGCGCCTGCATCGGCGCAGCTGTTCCTCGCTCAGGTCCGCTGCGACCGCAAGCGCGAACAGCTCGCGTGACAGGTGCTTCGGCGAGGTCGGCAGCTGCTTCGCCCGCACGGGGTCGAGCTGGCGTCTGAGCGCCGTTCGTTGGCGGCCGACCGGGTAGTTGCGGGTGCGATGTGCGAGGCGCTCGTGCACATGGACAATCGGTCCCATCAGCGCCAGCTCGGCGCAGAGCAGCCAGTCGGTCCGCTCGACCGGCCGGATTCGATGGGAGCGCACGAGCCGGTCGCGCCGGTAGACGCCGTAGGCCGGGTCGTATTTCGCGTCTCCGGCGTGGAAGAACCAGAGCATGCGCTCGAACCGCCGGGCGGGATCCGGCGAGCTCGGGAACTCACCTCCGTACTCCTCGTACCTCGTGAGGCCATCGGCGGTGTGGATCGTGAACCAGCTGGTCACACCGATCGCTTCGGGCCGGCACTCGAGCGCCCGCACACACGCGGAAAGGCAGCCGGGCTCCAGCCAGTCGTCGGCGCTGATCCAGCGGAAGTACGTGCCGCCCGCCGCCGCCAGCACATGATTCATGTTCTCGTGGACGCCGATGTTGACTGGGTTGACGCTGAGCCTGACCCGCCGATCCATACGCGCGTAGCGCTCAACCGTGTCGATCGTCTCGTCGTCCGATGCGTTATCGGAGATGATGAGCTCGAGATCGGCGAAGTCCTGGGACAGGACGGATTCGATGCAGCGCCCGACGGTGTCGCAGCCGTTTCGCACGGCGAGACCGATCGAGAGCTTGGGCGAGTTGTGTCGAGATCCCGACACTCACTTGCTAAACGGCTGGGACGGATCCATTCTGTCGCTTGGATGACGAGCGGGCTGCGCTGGAAGCTCCCGCGCGCACTAGCCGTTAGACGGGAGAGAATGATCAGGCTCGCCGCAGTCATCGTCTCCTACAACAGCCGGGAGTGGCTGGCTGGTTGCATCTCGTCTGTCTACGCACACGGCGGCCGCGCCGACGTTGACGCGATCCAACCCGGCCGATGAGACGGGCGGCCTCCGGCTCCGGGGCGCGCCCGCCCCTTCGTGCCGTCCTCTACCACCACGTCACCGACGACGCCTCCTCTCTGATCGACCAACTCGCGGTAAGCACACCGCCGGATGTCTTCGAGGCCCACGTACGCAAGATGGCGCGCGACTACGAAGTCGTCAGCCTCGACACGGTGCTCTCGGGGGAGTTGCCCCGCCGTGCGCTGCTGATCACTTTCGACGACGGATACCGGTCGATTGCGGAGGTGGCCTTGCCGATCCTGCGGCGGCTGGGCCTTCCCAGCGTGTTCTTCATTACAGGGGACTGCCTCGAGCGCGACTCACTCCCGCTCGACAACCTCCTCTCGCACCTATGCGCGAGCGTCGGCTTCGATCGCTTGGGAGCGGCGCTCCACCCCGACGCGCGCGGCACCGGCACGTTCCCGCAGCTCCTCGACCTGGTCGCCGCCATGCCGTACGGCCGGCGCCTGGGGCTGGGGAATGAGCTAGCCGAGCGCTTCGATCTCGATCAGGCAAGGCTTCGAGATCAAAGCGGGATGTTCCTCGACCCGGAGGACCTTGCTGGAGTGGCGGCATATGGCTGCGAGGTCGCGAACCACGCTCGCACGCATTTGTTCTGCCGGTCGATCGTCGACGAGACAATCGCGCACAACCAGCTCGTCGAGCACGCTCGACGGCTCGAGTCGTTGACCGGCCACCCGGTTCGCGCGTTCAGCTACCCGTACGGCCGCCGCGATGACGCAATACCCATGGTTGAAAGAGTGCTTCGCGAATCCGGGCACGAGGCCTCGTTCCTGGCGGAGTCGCGACCCCATCTGACGGGAAGCCTCGGCCGGCTCTGGAACCGGGTTACGTTGGATGGCTGTCCGACATGGCGGATCGGGCCCGAGCTCGAACTCATGCCGGCGCTGCGTGTGGGGCGGGATCGGCTGCGGGAAGCAGCCGCGCGGGCGGCTGTGCTCACCCCGCGAGCGCTGCCCGAGCGTGCTGTCACCGCCGCCAAAGGGAACGTGAAGCGCTGGCGATGACGGTGCTCATTGGGTTCGCCGACGCCCTCGCCGCGATCGAGGCCAACTGGGCGCTGCGCGACTACGGCTGCGACGTGGTCGCATTCGCTCGCCGAGGGAGCCGGCCGGCGCTTTCGCGCTGCCGAGGGGTGCGGATCGTCGAAATCACCGCGCCCGAGGAGGACACCGCTGCGGCCCGTGCCGATCTGGCAACCGTTTTGGCGTCACTCAAGCCGGTGGCCGTACTCCCGCTCTGCGATCAGTCGGTGTGGCTGAACGACCAGGTGCACTCGTCGCACCGCGCCCAGGAAGACCACTTGTGCACCGCGCTGCCGGGCGGCGTGGAGGCGAAGGAGGTCGTTCCCGTGGCCGGTCCCACTGGCGAGCAGGCACGGGCGGCCCTCGACAAGCTCAGGCAGCTCGAGCTGGCCGAGAGGGCCGGGTTCGCGGTGCCGCCCTGGACCCGCATCGACGCGGGCTACCCGACGAACGATAATCTGCCCTCCCGCGGTCCCGGCAAGCCGCCGTGGTTCGTCAAACCGGCGCTCGCCGTAGAGGAACACGAAGGCCGACTCGTCCGGCCCTCCGGGAGGGTCGCGTCTGACGTCGACGCCGCGCGCGCGATCGCCGCTGACTTCGCCGGTCCAGCGATCGCGCAGCCGGTGATCACTGGTACGGGAGAGGGGGTCTTCGGTCTTGCCACGGAGGGGGGCGTCGTCGGCTGGTGCGCCCACCGCCGGGTTCGGATGATGAACCCTCGTGGATCGGGATCGAGCGCGTGCCAATCCATCCCCGTCGCTGCAGACGTACGCGAAGCCGCCGAGCGGTTCGTCCAGTTGGCGGGCTGGCGCGGGATCTTTATGATCGAGCTGCTTCGGAACGACGCTGCTCGACCCTATTTCATGGAGCTCAACGGACGGTGTTGGGGCAGCATGGCGCTGTCTTGCCGCCGGGGGTACGCATTTCCAGCCTGGGCCGTCCAGTCTCGCCTCGACCCGGCCTTCCGGCCCGCCGTACCCGTCAACGCCCGACACTTGACCTGCCGGTACTTGGGCGGCGAGCTGATTCATCTGGCCTTTGTGATGCGCGGCGCGCGCGATAAGGATCCGCGCGTGTGGCCCAGTCGGAGGGAGGCCGTACGGGACGTACTCACACTCCGTCGCGGCGAGGCTTGGTACAACTGCCGTCGAGGGGAGCCAGCCGTCCTGGCCGTCGACACCTGGCAGGCCGTTCGGGGGCAGCTTGTCCGGTGGAGGTCGCCGTGAGCAAGATCCTGCGAACGGCGGCCCATGTGCACTCCGAATGGTCCGACGACGCGGCGTGGTCACTGGACGCAATCGCGCGCTCGTTCCGGCGGCGCCGTTACAACGCTGTGCTGATGTGCGAGCACAGCCGCGGCTGGACGGCACGCCGGTACGGCGACTACGTCGAAGCCTGTGCAGCGGCCAGCCGGGACGGGTTGCTGCTGGTCCCGGGGATCGAGTACGAGGAGGAGGACAACGTGGTACATGTCGCCGTGTGGGGTCACCTGCCGTTCTTCGGGCCAACTCCGGACATCGGCGAGCTGCTTGGCAAGGTAGCGGCCGCGGACGGGATCAGCGTGCTCGCTCATCCTTGGCGACGGGAGGCGTGGCGGCGGTTCGAGCACAGCTGGGCTCAGCACCTGACGGCGATTGAAATCTGGAACCGCAAGTACGACGGCTGGGCGCCAAACCGCTTCGCGGTGGAAATGGTCCGCCGTGAGCGGCTTGGCGAGTTTGTCTCGCTGGACTTCCACACCCGGCGGCAGTTCTTCCCGCTCGCCATGGCGCTTCGGGTCGAGAGGGACGCAAAACTCGACCGCGACGCCGTTTACTCGGCCCTGCGAGCGGGCGCGTTCGAGTGCCGCGCGTTCCGCCGTTCGGCGCTGGATCTCACCCAAGGCGTTCGGCTAGGTGGCCTTGAAATGTGCGAGCGTCTCCGGCGGCCCGCCGCCCGCCAGCTCCGTCGAATCACTGGCTGATCCGGCACCTCCGATGGCTGGCAACAGCAAGGTGCGATCTCGCGGCGCGCTCCGACGCTACCGCGAGCGCAAGCTGAGCGAGCGCCGATCCGTTCATGCTTCAAGGGACGTGGTGACGCACCTTGCTTCGACTGCAGTTCCCCTGACTAGCAAGTACCTCTTCACACCGCCCACTTGACGCTCGTCCTCAAACTCAGCGCGCCTGGCATCGTTGGTCCCCTCTCTGTCATCGTCGCGCCCGCACGCGGTGCCTCAGGCCACGAAGGTGAGCCTTGAGCCGGCCCGTTCCGCTGCCACCGGCGAGCGAGGGCGTCGATCCCATCCCGGTTGACTGTGCAGTCTTGATGGTGACCTACAACAGCGCCGCGTACGTCGCTGATCTGCTCGACTCGCTGCCGGCGGCCGCCGGTGGACTCAGCCTGCGGACGGTGGTGGTAGACAACGGCTCCACCGACGGCACAGTCGCGCTAGTACGGGGCCGTCCGGAGGTCCAGTGCATCGAGGCGGGTTCCAACCTCGGCTACGCGGGGGGAATCAACCTCGCCCGGCGCCACGCGGGGCCGTGCGCCAGCGTCCTGGTGCTCAATCCCGACCTCGTCTTGGAGGCTGGCGCGATCACTCAGCTAGCCGCGGCACTACGAGACCCCGCGGTCGGCGTCGCGGTGCCGATGATCCTCGATTGGGCCGGCAGGCTGGAGCTTACGCTCCGCCGTGAGCCGTCCCTGACCCGTGCGATCGGCGACGCCGTATTCGGCCACCACCTGCCGCACCGCCCGGGTTGGTTGAGCGAGACGGTCCGGGACGAGCGCGCGTACCGCTATCGGCACTCGGTGGACTGGGCGGGCGGTGCGGCGGCGATCGTCTCTGCGGCCTGCGACGCCGCGGTCGGTCCATGGGACGAGCGCTTCTTCCTTTACTCGGAGGAGGTCGACCACGCGGCACGTGTGCGTGCGGCCGGTTTCCGCATCGAGTATGTACCGACTGCGCGGATCCGACACCGCGAGGGTGGGTCCGGGTCCTCGGCGGCGCTTATCGCGCTGCTCGCAGTGAACCGGATCCGGTATGTCGCGAAACGTGGCCGGGGCGGCGGCGTGTTCCGGGCCGCGGTCGCGCTCCACGAGTTGCTGCGGGCCTACGACCCAGCCCACCGGTTCGCGCTCCGGACCGTACTGCGCCGGTCGCGTTGGTCAGCGTTGCCCGGCGGACCGGGCTCGTCCAGTTAGCCTCGATCCGTGTGCCCAGAGTTCGGAGGTGGTGCCTGGGGACGGCGAGGTCGGCGACTTCAGCTGGGAGGAGGTCAACAAAATCGTCAAGGGCGGCAACTTCAGCAACCCTTCCCGCTCAGGCTCATCTGGACCGGGCCCTGGGAGTGGCCCGTGAGGCTGATCCAGACCCCGGCGGCGTCGCTGGTCGCCTCCGCGGCCGCGGCAACCGGGTTCTCGCGGCCCCTGTTGAGGATGCCGAGTACCACCAGCAACGCGACTGTCACCACCACCGCCCCGACGACAAGGAGGAGCTTGTCCCAGGCACCGTCGGGCTTGTACTCGCGCTCGCCGCCGGGCTCAGCGACGGGGACCGTCGGGGTGCCCACCCCCCTGTGCGCTACGAAATGATGTCTGAGGACGCCAAGTTCGCGGTCGGGTACTAGGTATTGAACGGCTGGGGCGCCCCTTGTACTAACCGCCCGGGCCCGCGCAGTTCCGATCAAAGGGAGAAAACTCCCCCAAAGATCGTCCTTTCGGGGGAGGACGCCAGACTAAGATGCCTGTTGGCCTCGGCTTGACTTTGTCTGGGGTCGCCTGTGGCCTGGGATTCTTTGGCTACGTCGACCGCGCGAAGGGCACCGGTATCGGCGTAGGGGATGGCGTCTGCCCGGAGGGCCGGGCGATCAACGCTCCGCTCAAGGATGACCATGAGGAGACCCCGGAAAGTCCATCGATCCCGCTGGTTCAGATCGGTCGGTCTGCTCGTCATCTCCGGAGTACTGATCGGCTTGGTCGCCCTGCCCGCGGTCGATGCCGCCACGGGGACCTTCGTTCAGGCGCGTCAAAAGCGAATCACCTCGGGCACGGTGAACAGCCTGGCTTTCACGAATCCCAACACCGCGGGCAACCTGATCGTCGCCTACGTCGCTTGGAACAACACAGGACCAGTTGCACTCTCCGACAGCAGGGGGAACACCTATACGAGCGTGGGGCCGGCGACGGCCTGGGGAAGCACCAACAGCTGGCGCTCGCAGCTGTTCTACGCGAAGAACATCTCGGGCGGCGTCAACACCGTCACGGCGACATTCGGGACAGCGATCACGTCGTTCGGCAAGCTCCTCATCCACGAGTACTCAGGGCTCGACCGGAACAATCCGCTGGACGCGAGCGCCACCAGCATCGGCACGACGCGCGCCATGAATAGCGGCTCGGCGACGACCACCAACGGCAACGACCTGATCTTCGGCGCCGGCTCGTCGAGCGGCGGAGTGAACGCGGCCGGAACGGGTTTCACCAGCCGCCTGAATGGCAACGGCTCCCGGACCGAGGACAGGAACGTGACCTCGGTCGGTTCCTACAACGCGACCGCCACCCAGAACGGCGCCACATGGGTGATGCACATGGCGGCCTTCAAGGGGGAGTCGAGCGGGGTAGCGGCGCCGACGATCACCTCGACCAGCCCAGCCTCGCCCGCCAACGACAACCAACCCGAAGTGATCGGCACCGTGGGCGCGGGTTCCCCTACCCAGGTGAAGATCTACAAGAACGCGAGCTGCTCGGGGACGCCGGACGCCACCGGCACGGTCGCCCAGTTCACCGGTGGCGGGATCACCGTGGCGGTCACCGGCGACGCGACGACCGCCCTGAGCGCGAGGGCGAGCGATGCGTCGAACAACGACTCCGCCTGTTCCAACGCGGTCAACTACGTCGAGGACTCGACCTCCCCCGCGGGCCCGCAGATCACGTCGACCAGCCCCGCCTCGCCCGCGAACGACAACAACCCGGAAGTGAAGGGCTCGGCCGAGGCCGGCTCGACGGTGCGCCTCTATGAGTCCCCGAGCTGCGGCGGTGCAATCGAGGCCCAGGGCTCAGCCGCCGCCTTCGCGTCACCCGGGCTCACCGCGACGGTGGCCAACGACGTGACCGTCAACTTCTCCGCGACGGCGACCGATCAGGCCGGCAACCTCTCCGGCTGCTCGACGCCGTTCCCCTACACCGAGGTATCGAGCGACAACGTGCCTCCAGGCGCGTCCGTGACCGCCCCCGCCGCCGGCTCCGTCGTCTCGGGGACCGTGACCGTCTCCGCCAACGCCAGCGACAACGTCGGGGTGGCCGGCGTCCAGTTCCTGCTGGATGGGGCCAGCCTGGGCGCCGAGGACACCACGGCCCCCTACTCGATCCAGTGGGATACGACGACGGCGTCGAACGGCGTGCACACCCTCCAGGCCAGGGCCCGCGACACAGCCGGCAATCTCGGCACCTCGAGCAGCTCGGTGACGGTCACCGTCTCCAACTCCGCCCCTCCGCCACCGGCTGGGCTCGTCGCCGGGTGGGCCTTCAACGAGAGCCTCGGCACGACGGTCAGCGATGTCTCGGGAAATGGGAACACCGCGACCCTGCAGAACGGCCCCACCTGGACGTCGGGTAAGTACAGCGGCGGTCTGCGCTTCGACGGGGTGAACGACTTCCTGACGATGCTCAACTCGCCGTCGCTCAACTTCTCCGGCAGCGCGATGACCCTGTCCATGTGGATCAACCCTCTCGCCGGTGGGGGCGACCAGGTGCCGTTCGCCAAGTTCTGGAGCGGAACGAAGAGCTCGCCGTACTACCAGTACGGGCTGGAGCTGGACGGGGGAACTACCCCTCACTTCTACCTCGGCTCGGCGGGCGGCCTCACGGGCGCCTCCATGGGCAGCCCGCTGGCCCTCGCCCAATGGAGTCATCTGGCGATCGTGTTCAACGGTACGAGCGCGCGGTTCTATGTGAACGGAAACCTCGTCTCCAGCCCGTCACTCGCTGGGAGCATCACCGCCCGGGACTCGCTGCTGTACATGGCCGCGGATCAGACACCGAGCCAGTTCTTCAACGGCAGCCTCGACGACGTCAGGGTCTACAACCGCGCCGAGAGCCCGGCCGAGGTGGTCACTGACATGAATACGCCACTGAGCGCCCCAGCCTCTGACCCGACCGGGCCGAGCGTCTCGATCACCTCTCCGCCGAACGACGCGGTGGTGTCGGGCAACCGCACCATCACGGCCGACGCCAGCGATGACGTCGGCGTGGCCGGCGTGCAGTTCTATGTCGACGGAGCTCCGCAGGGGCCGGAGGACACGACCGCTCCCTACGGGGCCAACTGGGACACCCGGCTGATTCCCAACGGCGCGCACACCCTCACCGCCCGCGCCCGCGACACCGACAACAAGACGACGCTGTCGGCTCTGGTCAATGTGACCGTCGCCAACAGCGACTCTTTCCAGAATCAGGTGCTCGCAACCGGCTTCGACCTGCCCACGAACATCGAGTTTCTGCCCGATGGCCGCATGTTGGTGGCGGAGCTGGCGGGCAAGATCAAGGTGCTACCGCCCCCGTACACGACCCCGGATCCGACCCAGTTTCTGCAGATCGCCAACGTCGGGTCGGCGGGCGTGCAGCAGGGGATCTACGACGTGGCGCTCGACCCCGATTTCGCCAACAACCACTACTACTACGTCTTCTACACGCTGGGGACGCCAAACGTCGATCGCCTGTCCCGATTCACAGCAAACTCCAGCGTCACCGGGACGGTCTCGGGCAGCGAGTTCGTTCTCTACCAGGATCCCGGGATTGCCGACGCCGAGCACCACGGCGGCGCCATCGTCTTTGGCAACGACGGAAAGCTCTACTTCACGACGGGCGAGCACTTCCAGGGGTCGCCCTCGCAGGACCTGAACAGCCCGCGCGGGAAGGTCCACCGGATCAACAAGGACGGAACGGTGCCCACCGACAACCCGTTCTATGACGGCGCCGGGCCACACTGGGATTCCGTCTGGGCCTATGGCCTGCGCAATCCCTTCCGCGCCTTCTACGACGCCCCGACCGGGCGGCTCTACATCGGGGACGTAGGGGGGAACGTCGGGAGCTCCAACGAGGAAGTCGACCTGGGTGCCCGTGGCGCCAACTATGGCTGGCCGGACTCCGAAGGGCCATGCTCGGCACCCTGCACGAGCCCTCTGTACGACTACGAGCACAACGGGACCAACGCGTCCATCACCGGCGGGTTCGTCTACCACGGCACGCAGTTCCCCAGCTCGATGCAGGGCAACTACTTCTTCGCCGATTACGCCCAGCACTGGATCAAGCGGCTGACATTCGACGGTAATGGCAATGTCAGCGGCGTCTTCAACTTCGAGCCGATCAGCGGCACCCCGAACGCCGGGGATATCGTCTATCTGGCCGAGGGACCGGACGGCGCGCTCTACTACGTCGATCTGGGGTATTCCGACATCGGGGGCACGTTCGGCGTCAGCAAGATTCGTCGGATTCGCTACCTGCAGTCGAACCAAGCGCCGGTGGCGATCGTCTCGGCGAACCGGACTTCCGGCCCACAGCCCCTTGACGTGACGTTCTCGAGCGCTGGGTCGAGCGATCCCGAGGGTCAGCCGATCACGTACTCGTGGGATTTCGGTGACGGCACCTCGTCGGCGGCGAGCAATCCCGTGCACACCTATACGAACCCCGGCCAGTACGTGGTGCGGCTGACCGTCTCGGACGGCGTGAACAGCTCGGTCTCGACGCCGCTGACGATCAGCGTGGGCAATGTCCCCAGCGCGACGATCGATTCGCCAACCGATGGCGCCACCTTCCGCGCCGGCGACGTGATCACGTACGGAGGTCGCGCCACGGACGCGGAGGACGGCACCCTGCCGGCCAGCGCCTTCACCTGGAACATCGATTTCCTGCACGACAACCACGTGCATCCCGGTACCGCCATCACCGGGGTCAGGTCCGGCACCTTCACCATCCCGACCAGCGGCCACGACTTCGAGGGAAACACGCGCTATCGGATAACGCTGACCGTGACGGACTCCAACGGCCTGAAGGACACCCGGTCGGTCACCGTGTGGCCGCAGAAGGTGAATCTGTCCTTCGACACCGCGCCCAGCGGCCTGACCCTGTACCTGGATGGCGTCGCGCGGGCCACCCCCTTCGTCCTGGACACACTCCTCGGGTTCAACCACACCATCGAGGCGCGGGACCAGAGCTCCGGCGGGAACAACTACGTCTTCAGCTCATGGTCGGATGGCGGAGCGCGGACTCACACCGTCACGGTCCCGAGCGCGGCTCAGTCATACCTCGCGAGCTACGCAATCGCATCGGCACCATCAGGGTTGGTGGGTGCATGGGGATTCAACGAGAGCAGCGGAGCGACCGCGGCCGACGCGTCGGGCAACGGCAACACGGCGACGTTGGTGGGCGGACCGGCACGGGTCGCCGCGAAATACGGCAACGGCCTGAGCTTCGATCAGGTCAACGACTACCTGTCGGTCCCCAACTCGAGCTCGCTGGATATCTCGGGCAGCGCGCTCTCGATGTCGATGTGGATCAATCCCGGGTCCATCAGCGGCGATTCGGTGGTGCTCGGCAAGTTCTGGAACGCCGGCATGACCAGCCCGTTCTACCAGTACGGCCTCGAGCTCTCCAACGGCAGGCCGCAGTTCTACGTCGGCACGGGAGTGGGGCTTCAAGGGGCGGGCATGGACACCGCCCTGGCCCTCAACCAATGGAGCCACCTCGCCATCGTCTTCAACGGATCCCAGGCGCAGTTCTACGTCAATGGCACTCTGGTCAGCAGCAAGTCACTCAACGTCAATCTGACGGCCCGCGGCGGCCAAATGCGAGTCGGCGCTGATGCCGATACCCAACAGTTCTACAAGGGCGTCCTGGACAACGTGCGCATCTACAACCGAGCGCTCACGACATCGGAAGTCCAGAGCGACATGAATACCGGACTCTAGGCCCGGCGCGTGAAGCAGGGCCCGGACGCCTGAGGCTGAGCTGGCGCGGACCAGGCATCACCGCGATCCTCGAGCTCTTCGAGGAACGCTCGACGCCGGCGCCCGCGTAGCGCGCGACGACGTACCGTTCAGCTGTCGGGCGCCCGGAGCGGACGGTTGGCTCGCGGACCTGGGACCGGTCCCGGACGGACGCGGGCGGTCGCGGACTCCTTGCCTGCTCCGGCGAGTCGCCAGCAAGCTCCGATCAGGCCGATCACCAGGGCATAGACGTTGGCGAACATCGGAAACGACAGCGAGTCGAATGTCAGCGAGCAGCCCGCTGCCGCCAGAGCGGCGCCGGCCAGCGCGGCGCACAGCAGTCGGAGCTCGGGATCGCCGCTGCGGCGCCGCGCGACGAGAGCGGAAATCAGGGGTACCAGAAGGAACGCGGCCAGCACGACAACTCCGATCAGCCCGAGCTCGATCGCGGTTTTCAAATACTGGTTATCGAGGATGAGCATCGGGTCGTCGGGTAAGTAGGTCCAGCCCCCGTGGCCGAGCCACGGCGCCTGACTCACGAGTCGCTCGACCTCGGGGTAGTCATACAGCCGAGCCCGCACGGAATCATCGTTGCTGCCGGCGCGGAAGAAGTCCAAGAGGGTGCCGATCACCCCGTGCGCGGACATGAAGACTGCGGCAAGCGCGAGCGGCGCCGCGCAGAACGCGACCAGTCGTTGCCGCGTGGGCATGAGGACGACAAGCACCGAAAGCGCTAGCACGACCGAGATAACCGCCGACCGCGACACCGAAGTCGGGATTGCGAGGGCGATCAGCGCCACCGGAGCCCACCGCCACCGCGCGGGCCGGTCGGTGTCGTATATCGCGAGGTAGATCGCGAGCGGCAGCAGCATGCCGCATACGACTCCGAGCTCGATCGCGGTGAGGGAGGTGCCGGCGACCCGGCTCAGCGCCCCCCGATTGACGATCGCCGGGATGTCGAAGTTGATCGAGAACCCGGGCAGCTCACGCAGGTACGGGGTGATGTCCAGGCTGATCCAGAACTGCAGTGCAGCAACAACGCCGCAGAATGCACCGCCCCAGGTCAACGCCCGCAGCACGCGGCGCACATCGTGCAGCGAGGTGAGGAATTCGGCGGCGACCAGGGCCACGCCTGTAATCACCGCCAGCTGAAGCAGCAGGCGGTCCGCGCCCGACCCCTGGGAAACGGTCAGTGTGCCGCGGTCCATCGCGATGTACGAGGCGAGAACGGAGATCCAGACGAGGCACAGCACGCTCCTGATTGGATGGCGGTCTCGCAGCGGATCGTGGAGGCCGAACAGGATCGCCGCCAGATAGGCGACGAATGCGAAGAGGCCAACCAGGCCGGCGGCGTAGCCCTGCCCGCCGATCGCTCCGATCACCGCGTCCGACGGGATCACCATCACGGTCAACGCGAACAGCTGCAGGATTGGCACGGCGTACGAGCGGGATAGGCGACGACGTGCCCAGTCGATGCCCACCGGGGGCCAAGAGGTGGAGTCTCCCATGCCAACCCTCGAGCCGACGGCCGCTCCGAACGGCTGGGGAGGACCGACCTGGCTCACGGTCTGCCGCGACACGAGGTCGAAACATGGAGGCGCGGCGCGACGGGGCAGAAGCCGCACGCCAGCGGCTCGCGGACCGCGACGGACGTCGCGGTCCGGAAGGCGGTTTGGGGTGCCGGCACGTCCATCTAACGAACCCGGGCGCGGTGAACTGTCACCGTCGGCGAGTCCGCGGCGAGCGGAGAAGAGACGCCCCCGTGCCGCAAGGCATGTAGCCGAGCGGCTCGATCCCCGTGGGCGAGGTTGTCATGCCAGCCGATAGCCCAGATCGCGACCCCGTACTTGTCCCACGGCACCAGCCGTAGGGCGCAAGGGATCGTCGCGGCCGCCCGTTATCTCCCTGAGTCGAACCGCGTCATGATCCCGCCACACCCGCCACACGAAGCGTCCGACTCACCCGATTACGGCGGCCAGTTAGACCGGGAGGACCTCAAGACCGCGACGCTTTCCGGCGCCCGCTGGGTGGGCGCGTCGCGGATCGTCGCGGAAGGCCTCGCGCTCGCGACCACGGTCGTGCTCGCGCGCCTAGTGTCGCCGGCCGAGTACGGCATCGCGGTAGTCGTCCTCATCCTGCCAATGTTGGCGGCGATCCTCACGTACGAGGGCTTCGGCGCCTTCCTCGTCGTGGCCCGGTCCTGCACCCGCGAACAGGTCGGCACGGCGGTGCTCCTCTCGATCACGAGCGGCTTTGTGTTGATGGTCATCGTGTTCTTCCTCTCTCCGCTCGTGGCGGAGCCGATTTTCGGTCCCGGGACGAGCCGCTTGGCCCAGCTGTGCGCGCCCATCTTTCTGATCGCAAGCTTCGGAGCCGTGCCGCGTGCGCTCCTGCAGCGGCGGCTGGACTGGAGGTGGATGAACCTGACCGAGATCGTTGAACTGATCGGCGTGTCCCTCTCGAGCGTCGCTCTGGCGTTTGCGGGCCTCGGAAGCGAGGCCCTGATCCTCGGGGCAATCATCGGTACAGTCGCCGTTACGGTGGTGCTGCTGTCCGTGGCGCCTCCCGGCCGGCCACTCTGGGATGGGGCATCAGTCAGGTCGATCGTCAAGTTCGGAGCCCCGGCCTCGGTGGCTGGGTTGACCGCCACTCTGCAGATGAACGTGACCTTCCTGGTGCTAGGGGCACGCGTAGGTCCCGCTCAGGTTGGCTTGTATTGGAGGGCGTATCAGCTGGGCGTGGCGTACCAGTCCAAGATCAGCCTTATCACCTATCGAGTCGCAAAGCCGGTGCTAACGCGCGCGGAGCGGATCGAGGATCTTCGCGAGATCCGAACCAGGCTGTTGAGGATCAACGCGACGCTGATCTTCCCGCTGCTGGCCCTCCTCATCGTGCTTGCGCCCGACCTCGTGCCGTGGATCTTCGGGCCCGAGTGGAGCGGCGCGGTCGGCCCGACGCAGATACTCGCTGTAGCGGGCCTCTCGACGATCCTGTTAACCGGCATCGACGCGCCGGTGATGGCTGTAGGGCGACCCGGTGCGCTCGCGATCTTCAACATGGCGATGCTGGTTGGTACGGGCGTGGTGGCGTGGTTCACCGCGCCGCTGGGCATCACCGCCGTCGCAGTGGGTATCGCCATAGGCCAGCTCGTCCTGCTGCTCGCCGGCCAGTTCTTCCTGCTCCGCCGCCTGGTCGGCATTCCGATGCGCGAGAGCCTGGGGGAGAGTGCCGCCGCGCTCGCGTGCTCGGGGGTCCTCGTGCTCGCCGTCCTGCCGGTGGCCGACCTTCTCCGGGCGTCGCTCGAGCCGCTGCCGCTGACGCTTTTCATCGGCTCGCTCGGGCTAACGGTCTACGTCGCATGCCTGCGGATCGTCTCGCCGTCCGCTTGGCGAGACCTGCGCACACTATTCGTGCGGGTGGTCGGGGCTCGGCGCCTCCTGCGCATCCGAGCCATAGGCAGCAGCAGGTTCAGCGAAGCTCCCTGACACGTCGCCCGGAGACCGGGGCAGAAAGATGCGCACCCGGGACCCGGTCGTTTCGGAGGGGGTCGGATCGAGTGAAAATCGTGCTTACGCAAGAGCCTCGCCGCCGGAGGGCGAGCTCGATGAGCAGAAGATTTACGGCGGACGAGCCGTTCATCCGTCGAGGCCACATCCCGTGAAATCAGTGTGCATGCGCAAACGCCCAGAGGGTCGCCGCCGCCTCGTTCGCGGGGACGACCTGTGACCTGGCAGTCGCCGCTGGGCTCGGTGGTGATACCGGCGCACGACGAGGCTGCCGTCATCGGGCGCTGCCTAGACGCGCTGTTCACAGGCTTCCTACAAGGAGAGCTGGACGTCGTCGTCGTCTGCAACGGCTGCGCGGACGAGACCGCGGCGCTGGCCCGGTCGTCAGGTCATTCGGTGCGGGTGGTCGAGTTGAGTACAGCGTCGAAGCCCGCCGCGCTGCGGGTCGGGGACGCGGCGGCGTCAGCGTTCCCTCGGCTTTATCTGGACGCCGACGTGATCCTGCCCGGATCGGCGGCGCGCCTGGTGCTGGAGCGACTGAGGGCGGGCGCGGTTGCGGCTCGGCCACCGATCCGTTACGACAGCGACGCCGCGTCGGGGCTGGTGCGCAGCTACTACCGCGCCCGCTCGCGGGTTCCAGCGGTTCTGGGCTCGCTCTGGGGTGCGGGCGTCTACGGTCTTTCGGCGGCCGGCCGCCGGCGATTCGGCGCCTTCCCGGATCTTGTCGCCGATGACCTGTGGGTCGACGGTCACTTCACCGACGGCGAGATCGAGATCGTCGACTGCCCGCCGGTCGTGGTCGTGGCACCGCGCCGCACTCGCGACCTCGTCGAGGTCCTGCGTCGCGTCTACGTCGGTAAGGGGGAGAGGGCGTCTGCGGCCGATCCGGACGGCCGGGCGCCCGAGACGATCGCATCGACCCTGCGTGACCTCGGCCGGCTCGCCGCTGCAGGTCCGGTCGCGACGCTCGACGCCGCGACCTACGCCGCTTTTGCCGCCGGCGCGCGGCTCGCCGGTTCGCTTGGCTCCGTCTCCGGCGATGGGTGGGGGCGGGACGAGAGTTCGAGGACGGGCTGAGATGGGCAGACTGAGCTTTCACGCCGCGCCGGTTACCGCCCGTGTCCGTGGCGGGCCGATTTCGAGCACCCGAGCCATGTTGCCAGCGGGAGGCTGACCGTGCTGCTGCAGATCTCGCGGAAGATCTGGCGCTTTCGGGTCGTCACGTTGCCCGTCCTGGCCCTGACCCTGCTCGGTGCGTTCTACGTGGTTGCCCTCAAGGAGCCCGAGTACGAGGCGACCACCAGCTATGTACTGATCAATCCCCCACCCCCCCCGACGCCGGAGCAGATCGCCACCGATCCAAGGCTGGGACGCATTAGCCCTGATAATCCGTTCACGCGCTTCGACGACCAGTCGGTGATCGTCAACCTGCTGGCGAGCAGCATGAGCAACGAGTCGGCGCGCAGGGCGTTGGCGCAGCAGGGCGCGGATCCCCGTTACACAGTGGCGCCCACCGGCACTTTCGGCTATTCGAGCTTGATCATGGAGATCACCGGCGTGGGCTCCACCCCGGAATCCGCCATTGAGACCGCCAAGCTGGTAGGGGCAGCGCTGACTCGCGAGCTCGACCGCATGCAGGCTTCTCGAGGCGTGGCCGACCTGTACCGGATCCGGACGCAGCTCGTCGTGGCCCCCGACCACGCGGAGCAGCGGGTGTCGGGCAAGCTCCGGACGCTCGTCGGGGTCTTCACCTTGGGCGCGATCCTGCTCTTCATGGTCGTCTCGGCGGCCGAGGGGCTGACCGAGGTGCGGGCAGAGCGAAGAAGGGAAGCGGTAGCTGGGGAAACGGTAGCTGGGGAAACGGACGAAGGAGAAGCTACCGTGAAGCCGAGGATGAACGGCTCGCAGGGGAATGGGGGACGCGGCAACCGCCGCAAGGCGGGCAGCAAGAGGCGGCGGCGCGACGTCCGCAAGGCGGGCAGCAAGGCGTGAGCCCTGACCGATCAGGAGACCGAGAGCTCAGCGCCCTGCTGCCGCTGAAGATCAGCGGTCGGCACTACGGCGACAATCTGGCTCGTCTGGATCTGCTCTTCAGTTCCCTGACGCACTACGGTGCGCCGGGATGGCTCGGCGAGCTGCTCGTGGTGGCGCGCGCCGACGAGCTGGACCTCGTCGCGCGCTACCTCGCGCATTGGCCCGAACTGCCACTCCGGATCGTGGTCGAAGATGAGCACTTTCCGGCCTTTCGCCGCTTCACCCGCCCCTGGCAGGTTCGCCCCTGGCAGCGTCAGCAGATCATCAAGCTGAACGCTGCGGCCCTGACGACCTCTCCATTCGTGCTCACGCTGGATCCGGACGTGATCGCGGTCAAGCCGATCACTCGCGAGCTCCTGCTGCCGCACGGCCGGGCGCTCCTCGAACCCGAAGCGCGCAGTGTGCATCGCCGCTGGTGGCGAGACTCGGCCGACCTGCTCGGGGTAGAACCCCGCCTGGAGCAACCGGGGATGAACGTGAGCCCGGCGCTGCTCTCAACCGTGGTCCTCAACGAGGTCCAGCGTCGGCTGGAGGCAATCGGGGGTCGTCCCTGGATGGATGTCCTGCTGACGAGCTACTGCGACTGGACGGAATACACGCTCTACCTGTTGGCCGCCGAGCAGGCCGACGCCGTGAATCGCTATCACCTCTGGGCGGACGCCCCGCAGGCGCCCGCTCACGTGCACACCCGGCCCGATTTCAGCATCTGGGACTCGGCCACCGCGTCCCGGGAGCACCTGGAGCGGCTGTTCACCTCCGAGGACCCCGGCCTGTTCGCAGTCGTCCAGAGCAACAGCGGTCTGGCCCCAAGCGAGGTCGCAGCGGTGGCGGAGAACCACTTCGCGGTTAGGAGCATCCGTACAGGAGGACAAATCAGCCAGGGCCCTCGCGCCAAGCTGCGAGAGCGTTCCCGTGTCGCCACGCGAATCGTCGCGCAAGGGGTCTATCGAATTCGCCGGGCTCTGGGTCGAAGGAAACGCCGTTCGCCGCACTCGGCCGGCGCAGCACCGGTCGCTGGCGGAGCGGACCGGGTGGCGAGCGAAGTAGCGAGGAGATAGGGAGACGTGGGCGTTCTGAATCTGCTGGTCACCTAGCACAACTCTCTGGCAGAGCGGATGCGACGCCGGCGGTGGAGGCTGCTCCTGCGTCACGTACCCGGCCTGGCTGACCTCAGCGTGATCGATCTCGGCGGAACCGCAGCTGGTGGTCGCGAGCGCCTATCAGACCCCGTCACGTCACCGTCGTGAACCTCTACGAGGCCGGAGAGAGTGGAGACGGGGTCACGCCAATCGAGGGTGACGCCCTCACCGCCGACGAGCTGCTCCGCGATGAGGCCTTTGACCTCGTGTTCGTCTCGCCCCGCGGTGGCCGCCGGGCCATACGTACGGGTGGGACACCGAGGGCTCCGAGGAAGAGGTGCTGTCCACGGACCTCCTGTCTGCCGTCGAGATGCGCCGCTACTTCCCAGACGCCGAGATCGTCTGGGAGCGGGTGGCTGGCGTGCCGAAGTCGATGACCGCGATCAGGGCGAGCAGCTGACTAACCGGATATCCGGGCTTTGCCGACCAGTCGGTCACCGCATGCCGAATCGATGGCCATGCCTGCCCGGTCGTCCTGATCGCCTCGGCGTCTGCCTGGTGAGGCGCCTGAACCCGAAAAAGGCGAGCACGCCGATCACGAGCGCCGCGATCGCTGCGATGACGACCCGCGGGACGTCGTGCGACTGTTTGCCCTGGTCGACCTCGGCGGACTGGGGAACTGCCGTCTCCCGGCCTCCCCCGGTGGACAAATCGACTGGGACGGCGGCGGCTTGGCGGGCGGTCCCGCATCTCCGAACGGGACGGATGCGATAGATGTGGATCGCGTTCGCATCGGCGAAGTGGTCGCTGAAGGACCCGTGGTGGACCGCCACCCTGCGGTTCTCGCCGAGAACCGCAGCCTTGGTATTGCCGACGCACGGCAGCGAGAAACGCCCCTCCACGGGAGATCGGGTTGCGCCGGCGAACACGTACAGACCACCCTTGGACGTCGCTCGCCTGCACTTTTTCTTCCCCCTCGACCCGCACTTCTTCTTGCGCTTCTTGCTGGCGGCCGCGCCGCCCTTCGCTTTCTTCTTGCACTTCTTCCGCTGCTTCTTCCCGCGTTTCGACTTACAGCGCTTCTTGTTGCCCTTGCCGCTCGCGGCCCACTTCACCATCGTGTCCGTCCCGTCCCCCTGCGACCAACCGGAGACGACCGTCGGCGAGTTGAGCACCGGGGCAAGCGCCGTGATCTGGGCGTTCACGGACTTCATCTTCGCCCGTGCGTCGGCGTAGCCCTCACGACGGATTGTGCTGCCAGGCGTGCCGGGACCGAAGTTGTGGTCGAAGTAGATGATCCCCCGCGCGCCGGCGATGATCGAGTGCCAGACCGCCGAACGAGCCTCGGCCGGGAGGATTCTCCGTCCACCCTGGGCAGCGGATTCCGTAAACGGCCAGCCGAGCTCGACGTCCATCCAGATCGGCTCGGGAGAGCCGCCGCCCAGCGCGCGCAGGTACCGCAGCCGCGACACGTTCTCGCCGTACAGGTAGCCGAAGCGCTGTGCGCGCTTGCCCGGGTCCGTGAACCAGTACGTGTCGGCGGCGGTGACGTCCTGCTGCTGAAGCCAGCACTTCGCCTCGTCGTCAGTCTCCCACTCCAGGACGCCCTTGCCATAGCCGTTGAACCGGAGGCGACCGTCGTCGGGCAGACCAGCCTTTACCGCGTTGACCGCGCTCGGGCACGCCGTCGGCCCCAGCTCCATGTCCTGCTCGTCGCCGAGCATCCAGCCCTTCGTCTCCTTGCCGAGGCCGTCGAACCGCGTCCGCTCGTCGGCCTGGATGAGCACGTGCAGCCCCGCCTGGCGCAGCCGGCTCTCCTGCGCCCCCTCCGGGTTCTCCATGCCCACTAGGCCGGTCAGCCCGAAGTCCACATAGGCGGCGATATCGCTCTGTTGCCCTGCCGGGCGGAGCCACGCCATGATCGGGAAGAAGTGGGGGTTGTCGGGCAGGGGATGGGAGAACCGCCCGTAGTAGTGCGGACCTCCGTCCACCTGGGCGATGGTGAACGCGTCCGCCTGGGTCGGGGCGGAGCCCTGGACCCCAACGGCTGATGCAGCGAGCATCAGGATGAGGGCGATGCGCGACGCCGAGAGGGAGGGAAAGCGCCGGGGTCTCAATCCCTCACCCCCCGCTTGGGTACACACTTCACGGGCTGCACGCTACTGGTTCTGAGGAGTGCTTGCCGACGTGGAGCCCGCACGAACGCGCGCTCCAGTTCTCCAGCTCGGTGAGAGGGCCTAACTTAACTGGCGTACACTGAGCGCACTTTATCGCTTCGCGCGCGTCGAATGAAGCGGAGCACCCTGGTGGGTATCACCGCGTACACAAGCGCCTTGTAGTAATACGGATCAAATGGGTGAAGGCGCGCGCATTGCAGTCCTGTTCTTACTGCCCCCCACCGGTTGCGCGTTTTCCGCTGACTTAAGACACTCACCACGAACACACCCGCGATATCGTTATCTATGAGGCTATTGTGCGATCGGTATTTCCTATGCCGGCGTTGCGGGAAGGTCCCCCTGTACGACTGCCCTCGTCGCTGGGAGACCTGCTCCAGCATTCTGGTTATCTCCCGCTCACGACGGTGAGGATCAGACCGAGTAAGGGAGTTCGGGTCCATGCGAGACCCATACAGGGATTCTCCCAACACGATCATGGGGTGGCTTTCCCCAATTCGCAGTATGTAGTCGACTCCCTGGGTGAAACGTAGCGATGGGTCGTACCGGATATTTCGGACTGTCGACATCCGAAACAGTCCTGTCGCATCATGCGCGGGTACCCGGAACGCGTCGATATCAGCTTGGCACTCAGTCACTCCCTTTGACGCCAGCAGCGGCGCTCTGCGCTTTTCGTTCATGTGAAGCCAATATCCGCAGAACACCGCCGCGAGTTCCGGTCGTGACAACATCGCCTCCAACTGCTTTTGAATTCGCGTGGGATCGCTGATGTCATCCTGATCCTGTATCGCGTAGAACTCACCCTGCACCAGATCCAGGGCCCGGTTGAGTGCTACCGATCTGCCGGCGTTCGCCTGGCGGAAAACACGAACCCGCCTGTCGTCCAGAAGATCCGTAATGGTGTCGAGACAGCCATCAGTGCTTCCGTCATCGACAACTACGATGTCAAGGTTCCGATACGTCTGGTTAACGATGCTTGAAACCGACGCTCGCAGATGTTCGCCGGCGTTGTAAACGCAAATCACGATTGACACGAGCGGCGATCCGCTGCTGGTACCTCTATCGATATCCGATAATTGCTCTCGCATGTTCGGTAATACCTCGCTCCTTGGCGCAGCGCAGTCGCGCCCGTCGCTACCCTTCTAACGTCAACGGGAGCCTCCTACTTCTGGCCGGAAGGCAGTAGCAGCTTGCTGCCGTGCGTGTCTGCGACGACGCCGGTGGAGACCTGAACACGAAAGCGCTGGGCTCGCGAGTGACGCGCAGCCGAGGCCTGAGCGACCGAACTCGCTGCAACAAGGATCAGCAGGATGGTGATGCACGCCGAGGGCAGAAGGAGCCTTTCGGGTCCGCATGTATGCAGGTACGCCGCCTCCGGGCGCGCTCTAGGACTGCTCCTGAATCAGGGTGACCGCCTCCTGGCGGTTCCGGACCCCCAGCTTGCGCACTACCTCTGCCCTGTGACGACGGACCGTGACGGGTGAGAGGAACAAGCGCTTGGCGATGCTCGGCGCGCTCAGTCCATCGCACATCAGCCCAAGGATCTCCGACTCGCGACTGGTCAGCTCGGCGCGGCCATCCTTGCCAGCGATCACGCGTTGGCGGCCCACAGTCTGCAGGTCCCGGACGAGCTCAGCCATCAGGAAGCGCGGAATCGCCGCCTCGCCCGCGAGCACGCCGTGGAGCGCGTGGGCGATCCGGTCCGGGTCCATGCTCTTGACCAGATAGCCCGCGGCGCCTGCCCAGATCGCATCGACCATGTCCTCGCGATCGGCTGAGGCCGTCAGCACCACCACCAAGGTCTTCGGAACTCGCCGGGAGACCTCACGAACGACTCGGAGCCCCCCACCGGGCATCCTGAGGTCCACGAGGCAGAGTTGCGGCCGTTTGAGCGCAGTGATCTCGATCGCCGTCGCGACGTCCCCGGCTTCGGCGGTCACCTCGAAGCCGGCGCTCTCGAGCAATTGACGCAGGGCGATCCGCGTCACCGGCTCCCCATCGGCCAGGACGATGGCAGGCCCGCGCTCAGTCACGCTGAGACCGCGGATGAGGTGGTCTCGGCCATTGGCAAACCAATGGCCCGAGCTCCTTCAAGCTTCCGCCCCCTAATGTCGCAAGCTTCATCGGGGAAGTCTCTCCGCGGGCGCCCGGAAAGTCAATCCTCGTTAATCGCGGGCGTGGGGTGTGGTAGAGGCACCTGCGCGCCGGGGAAGCGGGCTGCGGTGGCGGTAGCGATGACACGGCCACCACCTCCGCGTCGGCCCCCGCGTCGCGAGCAGGAGCGCAACGGCTAGTCAGCGCCTGAAGATCTGCGCGAAGTTCAGCGGTTGGTGGACGAGCTGCCTGGTCACCTCGCGGCCGATCGTCGCGCAGGTGCCGTCCCGCGGGACTGACTTGAAGAGGTCTCGCACCCACTCGCGGGGGAGCCCGAAGGTGACCAGGCCGGAGGTGAGGTCGACGAGGTCGGCCCGGCGGAGCAGCTCGACCTCCGCGCCCCGTCCCCACTGTGAACGGACCTCGTGATGGCGCTCGATCGCGTCGAAGCAGAGGCCGATCCGGTCCTCGTCCCAGCCCCGCCCACGGAGCAGCTCGGCCGTGAACTCGGCGCCCTCGAGGACGTAGACCCCGCCGTGCGAAACCTGGTCGTAGAGCCCGACGTCATGCAGCAACCCGGCGATCAGCAGAACCTCTCGATTGACCTCCACGCCTCGCGCGGTGGCCAGCCGGTCGGCGATCAGGAACACCCGCAGCCCGTGCCGTTCCATGGGCCCGCCCGTCTGCCCCGTGATCTGCCGAAGCTTCTCGAGCGCCGCGACCTCGGCGTCGGTGCGAACGAGGTCCTCAGCCGTCGTCACGAGGACTTGCTTCGGCTGAGTCCGAGCAGTCGCGGGCCGGTCGCCGCCGTGGCGCGCATCAGGGCGCCGACGGGTGCTCCGGCGATCCGCAGGGCAGCGGCTCGGCCCGCGCCGCCTCGCTGACGTGCGCCGCGACGACCGCGTCGTGGTCCCGCGCCTCGAAGGCAGCGCGCAGCGGGGTCGGGGTGACCGGGTCAGCCACCGGCGGAGCCTAGCGCCGGAGCTCGGTGCCGTCGTAGAGCTTCTTGACGACCACGCCACCGGGCGGGACGGCCTCGACGCAGAGGTTGCAGAGCACGCACTCGTCGAGGTTCTCGCGGACGATCGCGACTGCGCCGTCGCTCTCGCGGACGTCGAAGATGTCGACTGGACAGACCTCCTCGAGCTTGGCCGCCAGCTCCGCATCGTCCCGGATCTCGTCCGAGACCTCGACGTCGATGAAGATGCCCTCGAGCTGTTCGGCCGCTGCCACTAGACCTTCGCCCCCAGCTTGTCCTTGACCGCGTCCGGTATCTCGTCGATCCGCTCGACCACGGGGATGCCGGCGGCCTCCAGGCGGGCGATCTTCTGTGTTGCCGAATCCTCGGCCCCCTCGACGATCGTGCCGGCGTGGCCGAAGCTCATGCCCTTCATCTCCTCGTCGTCCATGAACTTGCCGGCCATGAAGGCGACGATCGGGAGCTTCGAGTCGTTCTGCTCACGCCAGTCGACCAGCTCGGCCTCCATGCGGCCGCCGGGCTCGGTGTAGATGACGATCGCCTCGGTTTGGTCGTCCTCCTCGAAGAGGGGCATCAGCTCGGCGTAGGTGGAGCCGATGATCGCGTCGCCCCCGATCGAGACCGCCGTGGACACGCCGAGGCCGGCGGCGGTCAGGGTGGAGGAGATCTCCGTGGTCATGCCGCCGGAGCGGGACATAACCCCGATCGAACCGGGCTCGTAGGCCTTGGCGGCATCCTTGGCCGGGCCGCCGATGCCGCCCATCTTGGCGACTCCCGGGGCGATGATCCCGAGGCAGTTGGGGCCGATGATGCGGGCGTGGTGCAGGTTGGCGAGCTCCACCATCTGCGCCACGTCGCGGCGCGGGATCCGCTCGGTGACGACCACGATCAGCTTGATCCCGTTCTCGATGGCCTCGAAGACGGCGTCCTTGGTGAAGGCGGGGGGGACGGTGACCACCGAGCCGTCGATCGGCGCGCCGTGGTCGGCGACGGCCTGCTGGACGGTGTCGAAGACGGGCACCCCGTGGACCTCGCGGCCCTTGCGGCCCGGCGTGACGCCGCCCACCACCTTGGAGCCGTAGTCGAGGCATTCCTTGGTCAGGTTGACCGCCTCCCGGCCGGTGATGCCCTGGACGATGAAGGTGAAGTCCTCCGAGAGAAGGATGCTCATGCCGCCGCCCCCTGAATCTTCTCGACCGCCTCTCCCGCGGCGTCCCACATCGAGGTGGAACGGTCACGGAACTCGACGCCGTACTTGCCGAGGATCTTCGCGCCCTCCTCCTCCCAGGCGCCGGGGATGCGGAAGACGGTGATTGTCTCGGCTGGGTCCTTGCCGAGCTCGAGGCAGGCCTTGATCACGCCACGAGCGACGATGTCGACCCGCGTATTGGAGACGATCGACATCATCACCGCGATCTTCTCGACGCCATCCTTCTTCAGCACCTCCTTGGCGAGGCCGCAGGACTTGGCCACCGAGGGGTTGCCGCCGATCTCGGCATAGTTCGCGGGCTTGCCGCCCTGGCTGCGGACCGCGTCGGTGAGGGTGAGCGAGCCGCCGCCGGCGCCGATCACCAGGCCGAGGTTGCCGGTGAAGCCGTGGTCCTTGCCCTGGATCACGCCACGGTGGTCGGCCTCGTCGATCGCCTTCACGTTGCTCTCGAACTCGGAGGGCTCATAGAGCTCGCGCGGCTCGTCCAGCTCCACGCCGAGTTCCGCCAGCACCTTCCGATGCCGCCCGACGGCCTCGTCCTCCATCTCCATGTGAGCGTCGAGGGCGACGAAGGAGCCGTCGGAGAGCCGGGCCAGCGGATTGATCTCGGCCAGCGTCATGTCGTAGTCGCGCTGCAGTTGGGCCAGCCGGGCCAGCACCGGGGTGGCCCGGGTGAGCTCGCGTCCGGTGAGCCCGCCGGCGGCCGCGACGACCTCCTTGGCGCGGAAGTCCGGGATGGGGTGGAGGTTGGAGAGGTGGCCGCGGCCGACGTGGTCCGGATGCTTCTCGGCGACCTCCTCGATGTCGATCCCCCCCATGTCGGAGAAGAGCATCATCGGGCGCTTGGCGCGGCCGTCCCAGAGCACCGCCGCGTAGTACTCCTGCTCGACCTCGGCCTTCGGGTCGACGAGGACGCCGACGGGCAGGTGGCCGTTGATCTCGAGCTCGAGGATCTCGGCGGCGTGGGCTTCGGCCTCCTGAGGCGTGTCGGCAAACTTGACGCCGCCAGCCTTCATCCGCCCCCCGGTCAGGACCTGGGACTTGATCACCGTCGGGCCGCCGATTCGCTCGGCCGCTTCGCGGGCCTCAGCCGCGGTCTTGGCGAAGCCGTACTCGGTCACCGGGATCCCGGCCCGCTCGACGATGCGGCGACTTTCGAACTCGTAGAAGCGCATGAGACCTCGCCCGGGGGCGGGCGGGAACAGTACAAAGACCTCGATTCCGGGGCGCGCTAGCTAGGTGCTCTCGGCTCCGGCGATCTCCGGCGCCTCCTGGGGCTGGCGCTGGGGGCGGAGCATGACCAGAGCGGCGACCGCGCCGACAAGGCAGAAGATCGCGCCGATCTCGAACTGGAGCTGGAAGCCGTCGGTGAGCGCCCTGGCTGCCGAGGTGCCGGAGGCGACCTCGTCATCGGTGTGGTTGGCCGCGAGGGTGCTGAGCACGGCCAGCCCGAGGGCCGCTCCCACGAAGCGTGAGGTGTTGAGCACACCGGAAGCCAGTCCGCTCATCGCTCGACCGACGCCCTGGACCGCAACGATCGTGGCCGGCACCAGCGCGAGGCCCAGGCCGAACGCGCCGAGCACGCCGCCGGGGAGGACGTTCGCCGCGTAGCTGCCGCCGGGGTGGACGCTGGTGAGCAGGAACTCGCCGACTGCGGCGAGCAGCATTCCCGCCGCCAGCGTGAGACGCGGAGTGATTCGCTTCGCGATCCGGGGAGCCAGGCTCGCGCCCGTTCCCACGGCGGCCGTCATCGGCACGAACGCCAGGCCGGTCTCGAGCGCGCTGTAGTGGAGCGTCCCCTGCATATAGAGCGACTGGAAGAACCAGAAGCCGAAGATCGCCGCGTAGAGCAGGAAGATCACCACGTTGGCGGCGCGGAGCGTGCGCAGCTTGAAGATGGTGAGAGGCATCAGCGCCACCTTGGTCGGGACCCGATCCAGGTGGTTCTCGTACAGACCGAAGGCGATCAGCAGCGCGGCGCCGGTGGCGACCGGGCCGAGCACGCCCAGAGTGCTCCAGCCGAGGCGGTCGGTGGTGACGATCCCGTAGGTGAGCGCCGTCATGCCGAGGGTCACCAGGAGGGCGCCGGGGAGGTCGAAGTGGCGGTTCTCGGCCTCGCTGCGTCCCTCGGGCACCAGACGGGCGCTGAAGAGGACGATCGCCAGGCCGATCGGGACATTGATCAGGAAGATGGCGGGCCAGCTGAACACCTCCGTGAGGATCCCGCCAAGCAGAACGCCCGCGGTGGCGCCGACTGCGCCGACCGCGCCCCATGCGCCCAGGGCGCGATTGCGGGGCGCACCCTCGTCAAACGAGGTGGTGATGATCGCCAGGGTGGCGGGCGAGAGGAAGGCGGCGCCGATGCCCTGCAGCGAGCGCGCGGCGATCAGCGCCTCGGAGGTGGGCGCGATGGCGCAGAGCAGCGAGGCGCCCGAGAAGAGGAGGGTCCCGCCGAAGAACATGCGGCGGCGCCCGAAGAGGTCAGAGGCTCGCCCGCCCAACAGCAGGAAGCCGGCGTAGGTCAGCGTGTACGCGTTCAGGACCCACTGGAGCCCGTTGGTGGAGAACCCGAGCGAGTCTTTGATGGACGGCAGCGCGACGTTCACAATCGAGACGTCGAGAATCACCATGAACTGGCCGAGACATACGACCAGGAGAAGAGCGGTGGAGTTCCGAGTTGCGATCGCTCTTGCTGCGGTGACCGGGTTCACTTGCGGACGGCCTCCAGGATGTAGGCGGCCTCTACCGCCGCGGCGACGTGGGAGGGGGTGGGGCCGCGGTGGCCGGTGCTCTGCTCGACCGCGGGCGCGGTGTCGGTTGCTGGGATCTGCTTGTGCTCGCTCATCGACTTGCCTTTCTGACCGTTCGTTAGTACGATGATCATCGTATCAAAGGTTCGATCATCGTCGTACAATCGAACTATGGGAATAGATCACACAACGAAGCTGCATCACCCGGAGCGGGATGAGATCGAGCTGCCGGGCGTGCTCCATGCCCTCAG
>DATDJZ010000210.1:0-13211 GCA_036520315.1 Solirubrobacterales bacterium
CGGTCCCCATAGACATGCGGATGGCGGCGAATCAGCTTCGCCGCGCACGACTCGGCGACCGCCGCGAGATCGCCCTCGCCCCGCTCCTCGAGCAGCAGCGAGAGGAAGAGGACCTGGAAGAGGACATCGCCGAGCTCGTCGACCATCGCCTCGGTGTCATCGCGGGAGGCCGCATCGGCCAGCTCGTAGGCCTCCTCGACGGTGTGCGGGACGATCGAGCGAGCGTCCTGCTCGCGGTCCCAGGGGCACTCCCGGCGCAGCCGCCGGGTCACCTCGTCGAGGTGCTCGAGAGCCTCTACGTAGGACGGCTTCGCCAAATCACTAAACGGGTTGCGCTGTCGCGCACCCTCGCATATGCGCTTACGCGCACCCTCGCATTAACGGTTCCGCTATCCGCCCGTGAGGCCGGGAAGCGAGATGCCGCCGCCCGGAGCGCTGCTCGCGCCCTCACCCGGAGGATGGGGGCCCTGCGGCGCTCCGCCGACCACCGGGACGAACGGCTTGAACGATCCGGGCGCACCGGGGGTCGGGCCCGAGCCGGTGCACTGGAGCTGACCAGGCTGACCACCCGTGGCCGCGGAACCCTCCTGGCAGCTGGCGAAGACCGGCGCCGGGCAGCCGGTGCCCTGGCCGCCGGGCTGTTGCGCGACCTTGGCCGGATCGCAGGTCGGGCCGCCGCCGTTGAAGTTGTCGCAACCCTGGACCAGGTAGTCGCTCCCGCACTGGGTCAGGTTGGTCCAGTAGTCGCGGAAGTGCTGACCGAAGGCCGAGAGCGCCTCCTGCTGCTGCTGGCTCTTGATCTGGGTCTTGATCTGATCCGAGACCTTCGAGGGGGCACCCCCCTGGGCGCTGCTGACGGTGTCGTCAAACCCCTGGACCGTTTCGGGGGTCGCCGTGTCCACCTGGAAGACGAAGTTCCCGGTGGAGGTGTGGACCGGGCCCTGGAGCTCGTGAAGCGGCGCCTGGAAGATGTCGTCATCCAGTGGCTGCTGGAAGGAGCCGGGCACCACGTCCGTGCGCAGCCCGCCCTTGTCCTTCGAAGTGGGATCGGTGGAGTACTGGGCCGCCACCTTCGTCCAGTTCGCGGCCGACTGATCGGTGCGGAGCGCCTGATAGGCGAGATTGATCTGGTGGGCGTCGTTGTTCTGGATGATCCGGATCGTCCGCTTGGCCGGCACGGTGAACTGCTGCTTGTTGGCGTTGTAGTAGTCGCGGGCATCGCTGTCGGAAACGTCTCCGGCGCTGTTCGAGACGTTTTCCTGGATCTTGTTCTGGATCAGCTGTAGCCGGGCCCGTTCGCGGACGTCCTGCTCGGTCAGACCGGCCTGGTCGCGGGCCTGCTCGTACTCCTGCTGGGTCTTGAACTGCGACCTGATCTGGTTGTAGGACTGCTCGACCTGCGTGTCCGTGAAGTCGAGCCCGTCCTTGTTGGCCTGACCCACGATCCAGCCGATCTGCAGTGCGCTCTGGACCGCCTGGTCCTTGAGCTGCTTGTACTGCGGATCGGTCGGCTGCGGGACCGATTGCAGGTTGTTCTGCTTGGCGGTCTGCAGCAGGAAGCGGTCGAAATTCACCTTGCTGAGGTGCCCGTCGTCGAAGAGGCCCGGGACGTCGACGGCGTCGTCGTCGATCACCGCCACGTCGTCAGAGGGCACGCTCGGGTGCCCGACGCCGATGGCGGCGGCCGTGATCGCGACCACCAGGACGAGCGTCGCCCCGAAGAGGATCGCCATGTTGCGCTTCGAGAAGAATCCCCGGCTCACAGAGGCGGCAGCATAGCCATCCGCCCCTAAGAGGGCGCTTAAGAGGCGGCCTCCGCCGCGGTCAGCCCGGCGCGGGCAGCGCCGAGGCCGTCGGCGAGAGCGAGGAGTGCACCCAGCCTCGCCCCTGGGTCCTCGGGCACGGGGACCGCGATCGTGCGCTCGCGCCACTGATAGATCGCCTCCGGCAGGCGCTCGTTGAGCCCGCCCACCCGCTCGGAATCGAGCTCCACCGGTGACACGCGCAGCCGCCCGGCGCGGAACTCGACGCTACGGGCGCCCGCGTCGCCCAGCGCGATCCTGGCCCGCTGCAGGTCGAGCAGGTTGGCGACCGAGCCCGGCAGCGGCCCGAAGCGGTCCTCGAGCTCCTCCGCCAGTGCCCGCAGCTCGCCGGGCTCCCGGGCGGCCGCAACCCGCCGGTGGACGTCGATCTTGGCCGCCTCGAACGGGATGTACTCGGAGGGCACGTAGGCGTCGACGTCGACGTCGATTCGCACCGGCTCGCGCGGCTCCTCCGGGAGCTCCTCCGCGCCGGCTCGCAGGGCCTCGGCGGCGTCCTCGAGCATCTGGCAGTAGAGCTCGAAGCCGACGGCGGCCACGTGCCCGGACTGCTCGTCGCCGAGCAGATTGCCCGCCCCTCGGATCTCGAGGTCCCGCATCGCCACGCGGAAGCCGGAGCCGAGCTCGGTGTTGTCAGACAGGGTCGCGAGTCGGGCAGCGGCGTCGGGGGTGAGCGTCTCGGCTGAGGGATAGAGGAGATAGGCGAAGGCGCGCTCGCGGCTCCGGCCGACCCGGCCGCGGATCTGGTACGCCTGCGCCAGCCCGAGCTGATCGGCCCGCTCGACCAGCAGGGTGTTCGCGGTCGGGATGTCGAGGCCGGACTCGATGATCGTGGTCGCGACCAGGACGTCGTGCTCGCCTCGGACGAAGGCGAGCATGGTCGCCTCGAGCTGCAGCTCGTCCATCTGGCCGTGCGCCTCGGCGAACCGGACGCCGGGGCAGAGGGCTCGGAGCCGTTCGGCGGTCTCATGGAGCGTGTCGATCCGGTTGTGGAGAAAGAAGACCTGGCCGCCGCGCTCGGACTCGCGGATGATCGCCCGTTTCACCAGGTCCTCGTCATAGGGGCCGACGTGGGTCCGGACAGGGCGGCGCCCCTCCGGTGGGGTCTCGATCACCGAGATGTCTCGCAGGCCGGCGAGCGACATCTGCAGCGTGCGCGGGATCGGCGTCGCCGAGAGCGAGAGGACGTCGACCTTGAGCTTGAGCTGGCGCAGCAGCTCCTTCTGCTTGACGCCGAAGCGCTGCTCCTCGTCCACGATCATCAGGCCGAGGTCCTTGCCGCGCACGTCGCGCGAGAGCAGCCGGTGGGTGCCGATCAGAATGTCGACCCTGCCCTCGCCGAAACGCTTCAGGACCTCCTTGATCTCGGCCGGCTTGCGCAACCGAGAGACCATTTCGACGATGAACGGGGTATCCGCGAAGCGCTCTCGGAAGGTTCCGAAGTGCTGCTGGGCGAGGATCGTGGTGGGCACCAGCATCATCACCTGCTTGCCGTCCGCGGCGGCCTTGTGCGCCGCACGCAGGGCGATCTCGGTCTTGCCGTAGCCCACGTCGCCACAGATCAGGCGGTCCATCGGCCGCTCCGCCTCCATGTCGCCCTTGACCGCGTCGATCGCGTCCATCTGGTCAGCGGTCTCCCGGTAGGGGAAGGCCGCCTCGAAGCTGAGCTGCATCTCACCGTCGGGTGAGAAGGCGTGGCCCTTGCGGACCTGGCGCTCGGCGTAGAGATTGATCAGATCGCCCGCCATCGCCTGGGCGGCGCGGCGCGCCCTCGACTTCATGTTCTGCCAGCGCTTCCCCCCGAGCGGGCTGAGCGCGGGCTCGTCCCCGTCGGCTCCGACGTAGCGGCTGATCCGAGCCAGCTGATCGGTGGGAGCGAACACCCGGTCGCCGCCCCGGTACTCGAGCTCCAGGTAGTCGCGGGTGACACCGGCGAGCGTCTTGGTGTCGAAGCCCGCGAAGCGCGCGACGCCGTGGTCCTCGTGGACGACGTAGTCGCCGACCCGCAGCTCGATCGCGGCCGCGAGCCGCGCCCGGGCCGAGACCGGCGCGGCCGCCGCCCGGCGGCGGTGGACGAGGCGTTGCTGCGGGATCACCGCGAGCCGCAGCTCCGGCGAGAGGAACCCCTCGCGCAGCCTCGCTTCCGCGAAGCTCACGCCCGGCTCCTCCGGCGCCCGCTCCGAGAGGAAGGGTACGTCGAGCCGGCTGAGGTTGTAGCGGGTGCGCTCCGCCTCGCCGCGCCCCTCGAAGGCGACCACCGTCCGGTATCCGGATCGATTCAGCTTCTCGAGCTCGCCTTCGGCCTCGGCGAGGGTCCGTGAGGGGAATTCGGCCCGCTGCGCCCTGAAGGAGTGCTCCTGACCGGCGTCGGCGCCGAGCGAGAGTCGCGCTCGCCTCCGCAGCGGCTCGTCGACGGCGGCGTAGAAGGGACGGACGTCCGCATCGTCAGCCGCCGCCGTGACGTCCTCCCAGAAGTCGTGCAGCGCACCCGGGATCTCCTCCGCGGCCGCGATCACGACCAGGGCCTCGGCGGGAATGAGGTCGAGGGCAGCCAGGAACTTGGCCGGGTCCACCTCGTCCCTGTGCTCGGCGGAGACCTCGGCGGCCGGGGCGAGCTCGACCCGCTCCGCCTCTCCCAGCGAGCGCTGGGTGAAGACCGAGAAGCGGCGCATCGACTCGATCTCGTCGCCGAAGAGCTCGACGCGGATGGCCTGCTCCTCGGTTGCCGGATAGACGTCCAGGATCCCCCCGCGGACGGCGAACTGACCGCGCTCCTCGACCTGATCTATGCGCTCGTAGCCCGCGTCCGCGAGCAGCAGCGTGACGTCCTCGAGGTCCACGCTCTCGCCCCGGTGCAGAGCCAGCGTCTCGGGTCGCAGGGTTGGATCGGGGACCTTCTCCGCCAGCGCGATCGCACTCGCGACCACCACCGCGGACGGATCGGCGAGGGCGTTCATCGCGGCGATCCGCAGCCCCGCCAGATGAGGCGGCGGGTCGAGGTGGGACTCGAAGGTGGTGCCTCGCGAGGGATAGATATGAACCGGCCGGGGCGCGAGGAACGCCTTCAGATCTCTCGCCAGGTCCCGCGCAGCTCGGTCATCGGCCGCGACGATCAGCGCCGGGCCCGGGGTCGGGTCCTCATCGCCCCCGATCAGGGCCGCCAGCAGGTACGGCCGCATCGAGGCGGAGACATAGGCGTCGACAGTTCCCTCTGATTCGGCCACGGCGGAGCGGAGCGCGCGGAGGCGCTCGTTCTCATTGGCGATCTCGAGTAGCGGTCTCAGTGACATTTCAAGTCAGTCCAATCGGGCACGACAAACGCCCGGATCGGAGATCCGGGTCGATTTCGTGAGCGTCCTCCGTAAGGAGCAACCCATTTTGTGCCGGTTGGCTCGGACTCAATTCATCCTAGCCCGACGCCCCGTGGCCCCTAGCGACGATCCCAGAACGGCAGGCCCGGGCCCGTGCGCTGCCACTCGACCTGGCCGCGGCCCTCGTCGGCCGAGCGCTCGACCACCCCGTCCCACCGATGTAGGATCGCCTTGAGGCGGGCGACCGCCTCGGGCGGATGGGCGGCTACCTCGGCGGCGAGCTCCAGGGCCGACTCCTCGGTGGCCGCGGCCGGCGCTATGCGGTGGACGAGGCCCATGCGCAGGGCCTCGTCGGCGCTGACGTTGCGCGAGGTGAGCAGCAGGTACTTCGCGGTTGCGAGACCGCACAGGGTCGCCAGGCGGGCGGGGCCGACCGGGACGCCGAGCTCGGCGCCCGGAAAGCGCATCCGCAGATTCGAGCCACCGACCCGGAGATCACAGGCCACGGCGATCTCGGCCCCGCCGCCCACCACCGCGCCGTGGCAGACCGCCACCGTGGGCTTCGGGAACGCCGTGAGCTCGTCGTAGAGGCGAGCGAAGAGCTCCATGCGATGGACTCGGCCCTGCTCGTCGAGCTCCTCGCGAACGTCGGCACCGGCCGAAAGGGCGAGGTGGTCGTTGGAGGAGATCACCAGAACTCGCGCCTCGGTGTCCGCCCTCGTCCGGTCGAGATGGCCCAGCAGCTCTTCGAGCAGCTCGGAGTTGATCGCGTTGCGAGCCTCCGCCCGCTCCAACCGGAGCAGCGCGACCTGCTTCTCGTCGACCGTGTAGCTGGTCAGCGCCATCAGTGCTCGGCTTCCGGGGTCTCCGTCTCCGGCCCGGTGATCTCCTCGATCAGCCGGTCCACCTCGTCGGCCGCCGAACCGATCAGCAGCCGGACCTCCTCGTCCGGCTCGCGAAACCGAGAGAGGACGTAGTTGGAGACGATCTCGGGATCCGTGCTGTTCGGCCGGCCCACGCCGCCGCGCACGCGCCAGAACTCCTTGCCCCCCAGCCCATGACTGAGGCTCCTCAGGCCGTTGTGCCCTGCGACCCCGCCCCCGAGCTTGCTGCGCACCTCGCCGAAGGGGAGGTCGATCTCGTCGTGAAGCGCGATCACGTGGTCGAGCGGCACGCCGAGCTCACCCCGCGCCGGACCGGCGGCCGAGCCGGATTCGTTCATGAAGGTCCGGGGAAGCAGGATTGCGACCCGGGGGCCGCCCGGACCCGTCCGGCCGTCTGTGATCAGCCCGCCGTAGCGCTTTCGGGCCTTTGGAAGCTCCCAACGGCGGGAGAGCTCGTCGGCCACCTCGAAGCCGAGGTTGTGCCGGGTGCCCGCGTACTCGCGGCCCGGATTGCCAAGGCCCACGATCAGGAAGTCGGCGCGGCCCGATCCGCGGTCCTCTTCGTCGGCGCCGCGCCGTTTTCGGCGCAGCCCCCAGGGGCTAATCGCCCCCTCCGCCTTCGCCGTCACCGCCACCGCCCGCGTCACCGCCGCCGGCGTCCCCACCTTCACGCACGTCGTACTCGGCCGGGTTGTCCTGGGGCTGAGGATCCTGACCCCGCCGACCGAAGAGGCGATCGAGAAAAGCCACTACTGGTTGCCGCCGGAGTCCTCGCCGCCGCCTTCGCCCTCGGGAGCGGCCTCGCGCCCCGTCTCACGGGTCGCGCTCTCGCGCGCCCTCTCATCTTCCTCGCCCTCCGGGGCCTCCTCGCCCTCGGGGGCCTCCTCGCCCTCGCCGACCAGCTCGGCCTCCTCCTCGACCTCCGGTTCGGGCTCCTCCTCGACCCGGGGCGGGCTCAGGGTGGCGATGGTGATCTCCTCCGGCTCGTCCGCCATGAACTTGACGCCGGAGGGCACCGCGACGGAGGCGAGGTTGATCGTGTCGTTGATATCCATCTCGGAGACGTCGACGGTGATTCGCTCGGGAATCTCAGTGGGCAGTGCCTCGACGGTGATCTCGCGGGTGACGTGCTCGAGGACGCCGCCCTCGCGGACGCCTGGCGCGTTATCCGCGCCTTCCAGCTCGATCGCCACCTCCGCCTCGATCTCCTCGTCGAGGCGCACCTCGAGAAAGTCGAGGTGCATGACGTCGCCGCGGACCGGATGGTGCTGCTGCTCCTTGATCACGACCGGGACGGCCTTGGAGTCATCCAGCTCGAGGTCGACCAGCGTCTGTCCCTCGGCGAGCAGGGTGCGGAGGTCGCGCGCGGGAACCTGGAAGGGACGGGCATCGCCGCCCTGCCCATAGACGACGCCCGGGACCAGACCCTCGCGGCGCAGACGCCGCGTGGCCCGCGACCCGAAGGTGTCGCGCTGGGAAACCTTGAGTTTGGCTCTGGCCTGTGCCATGTACGCTCGGTCGCCAGGATAGAAAATAGGTGAGGGCAATGGGCAGCGACGAAGAACGGGAGCAGCGGGACGAGCAGGGCGTGGATGCACTCCGGGCCGATCCGGAGGAACGCGCGAGCCGTTCCGACGCTCCGGAGCCGGAGGAGCAACACGGGCGCATTCCGAAGTCGCGGATAGGCCGATCCGCGAAGCTCGGCACCGCGATCAGCGGGCAGGCGACGCGCTACGCAGGGACTACCGCGGCGAACGTCATCCGCTCCGACGAGAAGGCCGAGGAGCGCCTCGAGAGCCGGCACCTGGAGACGGCGCTGAAGATGGCCTCGGTGCTGGGCGAGATGAAGGGGGCGGCGATGAAGATCGGCCAGATGGCCTCCTTCATCGATGCTGACTTTCTGCCGCCGGAGTATCGCGAGATCTACCAGGAGCAGCTCTCCAAGCTGCGCACGCACGCGCCCGCGATGCCGTGGGAGAAGGTGCGTGAGGTCCTCGAGGAGGAATACGAGGAGCGCCCCGAGCGCGTCTTCGCCGAGATCGAGGAGGAGGCCTTCGCCGCCGCCTCGATCGGGCAGGTGCACCGGGCCACGCTGCGCGACGGGACGAAGGTCGCCGTCAAGGTCCAGTACCCCGGGATCGCCGACGCCCTGGAATCGGACGTGGCCAACGCCGGCATCCTGGTGCGCCTCGCCAAGGTGCTCGCCCCCGGCCTCGATGCCAAGGCCGTTGCCTCAGAGCTCCGCGAGCGCGTCCTCGAGGAGCTCGACTACGAGTACGAGGCACAGAACCAGCGCGCCTTCGCCCGTGCCTACGACGGGCACCCTTTCATCTTCGTGCCGAAGGTCCACTCGCGACACTCGCGCCGGCGGGTACTGGTCTCGGACTACGTCGAGGGCCGCGGCTTCGAGGAGGTCAAGCAGCTGGAGCAGGACGAGCGCAACATCTTCGGCGAGATCGTCTTCCGCTTCTGCTTCGGATCGATCTACCACCTCCAGCACTTCAACGCCGACACCCATCCCGGCAACTACCTGCTGATGGACGATGGGCGGGTCGCCTTCCTCGACTTCGGGATGACCAAGCGCCTGACTCCGGAGCAGATCCAGCTCGAGCAGCGGGCGGTCGACGCCGCCGGGCGCGACGACCCGGGGGCGCTCCGCGACGCGCTCCACGAGCTCGGCTTTGTGAACGACCCGAACAAGGTCGACGCTGAGCGCCTGATGACCCACGTGAAGATGGTCGGCGGCTGGTACCTCGAGGACGGCGAGGTCCGGATCTCGCCGAAGCGAGTGATGAAGATGATCGAAGTCACCTCCGATCCCCGCTCTGACTTCTATGACCTGGTGCGTCGGGAGAGCCTGCCCGCCGACGAGTTGATGGGACGGAGGATGGAGACAGGGCTGCTCGCGGTCCTGGCGCAGCTTCGGGCGACCGCCAACTGGCACCGGATCATGCGGGAGTGGGTCTACGCGGACCCGCCCTCGACCGTGCTCGGCGAGGTGGAGTGGCGCTTCTTCGAGCGTCGCGGCACCTCGCAGACGCCCGGACTGCCGAGCCGGGTCTAGCTAGCCGGCCTTCGCCGCCTCGACCTGGCGCTCCGCCACCTTGAAGAGGCGCGGGTCGTTCGAGCAGATCCCGTCGACGCCCATCGCCAGTAACTCGCGCATCCGGTCGGGGTCGTCGACGGTCCAGGCGATCAGCTCCACGTCGACCTTGCGAGCAGACTCCACAAGCCGGGACGTGATGATCTGGTGGTAGGCCCACACCGCGTTCACGCCGAGCTTCGGGCCCTTCTTCTCGAGGATGCCGGGAAAGCGGCGCCGGATCGCGGAGATGCCGGCACGGAGGGCCGGCCCGGCCCAGCCGTACCGCGTCCAATCCCGCCGCGTCTTCGGGTAGGTCCAGCCGAGGCGCAGGTCCGGCTCGAGCTTGCGCAGCTTGATCAGGCTCTCGACCTCCATCGTCGAGACCATCGCCCGCTCCACCAGGCCGCGGCCCGAGAGGGCGCCCGCAAGCTCGGCCTCGCGCCCGGCGAGCTTCAGGTCGCAGTCGATCTCTACCTCGTCCAGGGGCGGCTCCAGGAAGAGGTCGAGGGCCTCGGTCAGGCCCATCGGCTTCCGAACGAGCGCGTCGCGGTGATCGTGCGCGACGATCAGCTTGCCCTCCTTGGCGCGCAGCACGTCGAGCTCGATCATGTCCACCCCGTGCTCGACCGCGGCGTCGAAGCTCTCGGCGGTGTTGCCGGTCACGATCGCGTCGGCGCCCTTGTGGCCGACGCGCCGATAGGCGGGGACGCCCTGCCGCGCCTCCTGCTTGCCCTCTGCCGGTTCCGCGGACATCGGCGGCACCCTAGAGGACTCGCTTGGACGACTCGCACCGGAGCGGACCGAGCGAGGTGATTCACTCTGCGCCGATGAGGCGTATCGGGATCGGCCTGGCGGTATTGGCGGTGCTCTGTGCCGCCGTCGCCGGCGGAGTGATGGTGGTCGGGTGCGGCGGCGATGACGGCGGCGATGGGGATCGGCCATCAAGCGCCGAGGAGATCGCGCGCGCCTACGTACAGGCGCAGAACGCGGGGGACTTCGCCCGAGTCTGCTCGCTGCTAGGCGACCCGCTTCGCCAGCAGCTGGGCGGCGACAACTGCGTCAATTTCCTCCGCGAACAGACCTCGGGCGCTCCGCGCCACAGCTACACGCTGAAGACGGTCGGGGCGAGCGGCGACGAGGGCACCGCGTACATCACCACCGTCGGCGAGACCGGCAAGCCCGTGGAGCTGTCGATCTTCCTAGCTCGCCGGGATGACGAATGGAAGATCGTCGGCAGCGGTCCGACGGCGCCGCCCGGCAGGCCCCAGCCGGATTAGCCATCTGCTGTCGCGGGTATGAAGTCGACGCGCCGTGCCGCGGGAAGGGAGCCAGGTTGAGGATTCAGTCAGGAGGACTGTGAGGGTGAGGCGTTTCTCGGCCGCCCTTCTCATGGGCCTCGCGCTCGTCGCCTTCCCCGTCTCGGCATCGGCCGAGCCACCCGAGAAGAAGTCGCCGAAAGGTGCGACAGATACCGCGCGGTACGTCTTACCACCGGGAAACTACGGCGGGATCCCCTTCACGCAGAATTCGACGGATCAGCTCCCGCTCTACGCCGGACTAACGCCGCTCCGCGACAACGTGACCCAGGCGGACATCAACCGCCTCTTCCTTCCCGAGGACTTTCAGCCGATCGGCCAGACCCATGAGGAGGTGACGGGACGTCCAGGCCTGCGCCTGATCTACGACTCCTTCGGCGTGCCGCACATCTACGGCCAGACCCGTGCCGATGTCGCGTTCGGGGCGGGTTGGGCCACGGCACGCGACCGCGGGCTCCTGCTGCAGCTCGGCGTCGGCCCGGCCCGCGTGGCCGTCGCCGACGTTCCCAACCTGGACGCCTTCAGCCTGGTCACCAGCGGCCAGTCGTTCGTGCCGAGCGCGCAGGCGGAGGCATTGGTCACCAAGCAGCAGCAGCTCCTGGTCGACACCTACGGTGACAAGGGCCGGCAGGTGATCGACGACGCGCAGGCCTACGCCAACGGGGTCAACGGCTTCCGGGCGGCGAACAACATCAACCTGCCACCGGCCACGGTCAACGACGTGATCGCAGCCAGTGCCTTCATCGGCTCGATCTTCGGCGCGGGGGGCGGCGGTGAGGCCGCCAACGCGAACCTGCTCGCGGAGCTGCGGCAGTCGCTCGGGGCGAGCAAGGGGCACGAGGCATGGGACGACGTCATGCTCGCCGACGATCCAGAAGCACCAACGACGATCGACAAGCGGTTCGACTATCCGCCCCTGACGGGTGGACCGGTCACGGGGTCGGTGGTCGTCGATCCTGGGTCGATCCAGAGCGTCGATCCACGGGCGTCCGGGGCAGAGGCTGCGGCCGCGCCGGCGCGACGGCAGGCTTCCAACTTCCTCGTCACCGCCCACCCGCGTTCGGCCACCAACAACTCGCTCGCGGTCATGGGTCCGCAGCTCGGCTACTTCTACCCGGAGATCGTCGAGCAGATGGACCTGCATGGGCCCGGCATCAATTCACAGGGCGTCGGGGGTCCGGGTTTCGCCATGTACACCCTGATCGGGCGCACCCAGGACTACGCGTGGAGCCTGACCTCGGCGGGGCACGACATTCGCGACGTCTATGCCGAGCAGTTGTGCGAGCCGGACGGCTCCGCTCCCGCGCGCTCGTCCACCCACTACCTCTACAAGGGCTCCTGCCGAGCATTCGAGAACTTCAACGCCGGCCTCCTCAACGGCAGCCCCCTGACCTACAACGTCTCGGTGCACGGGCCGGTTTTCGCGACGGCGACAATCGGCGGCAAGCCTTACGCGCTCTCGCGCAAGCGGTCCACCTTCGGTCGCGACGGGCTGAACCTGGTGGCGCTCAAGGACATGACGGACGGCGTCGCAACCACCCCACAGAAGTTCTGGCAGGTGGCCAACGAGTTCGGCTTCACCTTCAACTGGGCCTACGCCTCGCGCAAGAACACGGCCTACTTCTCATCCGGCCTCCTCCCCCGCCGGCCTGCCGGGCTCGACCGCCGACTGCCCACGCTGGGAGACGGCAGCCACGAGTGGACGGGCTTCCTCAGCGAGAGCGAGCACCCGCACGGCAAGAGCGGTCCCGGCGGCCTCCTGCTGAACTGGAACAACCAGTCGGCGCCCGGGTTCATGCACGGTGACGACGAGCCCTACGGGTCTGTGCACCGGGTCGAGCTGTTCGACCGGTTCCCGAAGAAGGTGCGGATCACCGACAGCGTCGGGATCATGAACCGCGCCGCCACCGAGGACGTGCGCTCGCCGGTCTGGCCGGTGGTCAGCCGCGTGCTGGGGACTGGGGCAGCCCCGAACCCCCGGGATCAGAAGGTCGTGGATCTGCTGGACGATTGGGTGAGCCGGGACGCCCCTCGCCTCGACGCGAATGGGGATGGCTTCTATGACGATGCCGGTCCGGTGATCATGGACGCGGCCTGGCGGCCGATCGCCGACGCGGTCATGAACCCGGTGTTCGGCGGCCTGCTGGGCGTCCTCGACCGGGTGCGCGATCTCGACGGTCTTTCGGGCGAGTCCTACGTGGACAAGGATCTGCGGACGCTCCTGGGCGACAAGGTGGCCGGCGGGTTCCACCTGTCCTACTGCGGCAATGGCTCCCTCTCGGCCTGCCGGGCCTCGCTCTGGACCGCCATCGATCAGACCGCGGATCAGCTCGGGACCCAGCAGGGCGAATCAGATCCGGCGAAGTGGCGGAAGCCCGCGGCGACTACGGGTTTCGTGCCAGGGCTGTTGCCGAACAGGTTCCCGAGCACGAATCGTCCGACCTTCCAGCAGGTTCTAGAGCTGCAGCGGAAGCCATAGGTTCCCCCGGCTAGAAAAAACTGATTCTCGCCGAAAACCGATTCTCGCCGGAGGGGTCAGACCGGGTTGACGTACCGGATGCATTGGCCTTGGTTTCGAAAACCGAACCGAGCGAAGCCGCCAGCGTCACAATCGCTCTTCGATCGCGCTGGAGGCGGAGAGTCGAACACTTCGGAATCGTCGAGGACGAGGTTGTCGCCGCTCCCCGTTGCGGTATCGAGGAACGCGGGCGGAGGGGGAGGCTTTGCCTCGACCCGCCCGGGCACCGCCACGCTTGCGAACATGAGCACGGCCGCCAGGATCACCGTTACCGGGC
>DATDJZ010000211.1:0-7793 GCA_036520315.1 Solirubrobacterales bacterium
CGCACCACGAAGTCGAAGGGGGCGCGCTCCTCGAGCTCCCGCAGGAGCTCCACCGGATCGCCCAGGTTCATCGAGACCGTCGCACGACCGCGCGAGAACCTCTTCACGTGGATCTCAGACGCGCCCCGGATGCCCGCCGCCGCGTCCTCGAAGCCGGTCAGCTGCGCGAAGTCGCGCAGCGGCCCCACCTCGACCTCGACCCTGCCCGCATACATCCGCTCGGCCGGCCCAGCCGCATTCGCCGGCCCCGGCGACCCGGCACGCGGCGGCTCGAGCGCGGGAGGCTCCTCCGCCTCGATGCGGAGGCGCGCACGCGCGACCTCGGCCAGCTCCGCGATCCGCGCCCCCAGCTCGTCGCGCAGTGAGGTCAACTCGGTCACCCTCTCGGCCATCTGCACCGCGTCATCCAGCGCTTTCATCCGCATCCGCGTCGCCTGCCGCCGAGCCTGCCCGTAGATCTCCTCGATTTGTGCGAGGGCGCGCGACAGCGCGACCCGATTGGTATCGGCGGCCGCCGCCACCGGCTTCTTCAGGGCCTCCTGCAGCTTCCTCTCGCGCTCCACCACCCGCTCGGCGAGCCGCTGCGCCTCCCGCTCGAGGCGGGCCAGCCGCGCGTCGCGCGCATCGATCGCCGCATCGACCTCCTCCGGGTCGTAGCCGCGCAAGGCGCGCCGAAAACGCTCCTTAGGCACGACCGGCAGCCTACGTTCGGCCTCGGACGTGTTCGGGCGCAAATACCGAAAATTCAGGCCTCAGCGACCCGGAGCGCCTAGGCGGCGCCGCGCTCGCCCGCCAGATCCAGATCGAGCCGCTCGGCCTCCCCCCAGAGCACCTCGAGGCGGTACCGCTCCCGCAGCTCGGGCGTGAAGATGTGCAGCACCGCGTCCAGGTAGTCCATCAGCACCCACTCGGCCTCCCGCTCCCCCTCCACCCTCGCGGGCAGCCATCCGTCCCTCTTCAGCTGATGGTAGACCTCGTCGTGAATCGCCTTGGCCTGCCGCTCGTTCCGCGCGGTGCAGATCACCAGGTAGTCGGTGTACGAGACCAGCGGCCGCACGTCGAGCGCGACCAGATCCGTCGCCTTCTTGTCGTCCGCGATCGCAGCCATCCGCCCCGCCAGCGCGTCCGCCCTCATCTCCCGGCGGCGGCTCACCTGTACAGCCCCCTCTCCTCGATCAGCCCGATCACCCGGTCCGGCACCAGGTGCCGCAGCGGCCTTCCTTCCCGAGCCCGCTGCCTGACTGTGGTCGAGGACGCTCCGCAAAGTGGCATATCGATTATCTCCGCCCGATCGGATGCACCCAACCGCTCGAGCGCGGACTTCACCGCACCGATCCCGATCCCCGGCCGCGGCACCACCCCCAGCCTGGCCAGCTCGACCACCCGCTCGGGCTCCTTCCAACTCGCCAACCCCGCCGCCATGTCGGCCCCGAGCAGGAAGTACAGCTCCCGCCCCGGCTCCTCCTCGGTCAGCAGCTCCAGCGTCCGATAGCTGTAGGACACCTCGTCCCGTCCGACCTCGAGATCGGAGGCCTCAACGCCCTCCTCCCCATCCGTCGCCAGACGCGCCATCTCCATCCGGACGTCCGCACCCGGATCGTCCTCGATCTCCTTGTGCGGTGCCCGGTTGGTCACCATCAGCAGCACCGCATCCAGCTCCAGCTGCCAGCGCGCCTCCTGGGCGAGGAGCAAATGTCCGACGTGGGGCGGGTTGAAGGCCCCGCCCAGGACCCCGATCCGTGCGACGTCGCTACTCCCTGGTCTGCCCGCTGCCGTGGACGACGTATTTGGTCGTGGTCAGCTCGCGCAGCCCGATCGGCCCGCGCGCGTGCAGCTTCTGCGTCGAGTTCCCGATCTCCGCACCCATGCCGAACTCATATCCGTCGGTGAACCGAGTGGAGGCATTCACATACACCGCGGCCGAATCGACCCCGTCCGTGAACTTATCCCCCACTTCCTGCGAGCTGGTCAGGATCGCATCCGAATGTCCGGTCCCATGACGGTTGATGTGCTGGATCGCCTCGCCGAGCGAATCCACCACCCCAACCGCCATCTTCAACCCGTGGTACTCGGTGTCCCAATCGGCTTCCGTGGCCTCACCGACCGTCACCGACCCGGCCGAATCACGCGTCCTCTCATCCCCGACGAGCTCAACACCCGCCCCGTTCAGATTCGCGAGCAGGCTGGGCAGCAGCTCACCCGCAACGTCCTTGTGGACGAGCAGTGTCTCGGCCGCGTTGCAGACCCCGGGCCGCTGCACCTTCGCGTTGTAGGCCACCCGCTCGGCCATCTCCAGGTCCGCGTCCTGGTGCACGTACACGTGGCAGTTGCCCGCGGCGGCATACATCACCGGCACCTTCGCGACCTCCTTCAGCGCATTCTTGAGGCCCTCACCGCCGCGGGGAATGATCAGATCGACCAACCCCTCCTGCGTCGCCAGCTCCTCCAGCTGCTCGTGCCCACCGCCTGAGAGCAGCGACACCGAGGCGGCGGGCAACTCGGCCGCCGCCAGAGCCTCCGCGATCAACCCGGCCAGGAACGCGTTCGAGCTGTCCGCACTGCTCGACCCGCGCAGCACCGCCGCGTTCCCACTCTTCAGGCAGAGCGCCGCGGCATCAATGGTCACATTCGGCCTCGCCTCATAGACCACCGCGACCACCCCGATCGGCGCCCGCTTCTTTGCGACCTCCAGCCCGTTCTCGAGGGTCCAGGCCTCCACCACCTCACCGACCGGATCATCCAGTTCCGCGATCTCCCGGACCCCCTTCGCCATCTCGGCGATCCGCGCCTCGGTCAGCATGAGCCGGTCGATCAGCGCTTCGTTGAGGCCCTGCTCGCGCCCGGCCTCGAGATCCGCGCGGTTGGCGTCGAGCAGCGGCTCGACGCTCGCCTCGATCCGGTCCGCCAGGTCGCGCAGGCAGGCGTCCTTGGCTTTCCGGCCGGCCCGCGCCAGCAGATGCGAGGCGTCCTTCGCCTCATGACAGACCTCAATGACGGATTTGGTGGCGGTAGCCACATCCGAAACTTTAGTGGGGCGACCCGTGCATCATGTGGTGGCGGTGGCGACGTATGTGCTGATCCACGGAGCCGGCGACAGCGCCTTCTACTGGCACCTCCTGGAACCCGAGCTGCGCCAACGCGGGAACGACGTGGTTGCCATGGACCTCCCCTGTGAGGACGAGTCGGCCGGCCTCAACGAATACGCGGATACCGCGATCGACGCAATCGGCGACCGTACGGACCTGATTCTCGTCGCCCAGTCGTTTGGCGGGTTCACGGCCCCCCTGGTCTCCGCGCGCCGACCAGTTGAACTGATCGTCCTGGTCGCGGGCATGATCCCCCGGCCCGGAGAGAAGGGCGACGACTGGCCCGCCAACACCGGCTTCGACGAGGCAGCGCGGAAATCCGGGGCCGACTACAGCGACGACATGGCCGTCTTCTACAGCGATGTCCCGCGCGATCTGGCCGAGGAGGCGATCCGACACGCGCGCACCCAGGCCGACAAACCAGGCCAGGAGCCCTGGCCCCTGGACTCCTGGCCTGACGTTCCCACCCGCTATCTCCTCTGCCGCGGCGACCACTTCTTCCCGCCGGAGTGGATGCGGGGCGTCGTGCGCGACCGCCTCGGAATCACGCCAGACGAGCTCGAGGCCGGGCACTGCCCGGCGCTCAGCCGCCCAGGCGAGCTGGCTGAGCGCCTGGACGCGTACCGGACTTCCCTGACTGCCTCGGGTAGCGTGGGCTCGTGAGCGCGAAGCGCGGGATCTTTGTCGCGCCCTTCGACGAGCTCGTGGAACCGGCGACCGTCGCCGCGCTCGCCGCCAGGGCGGAGGAGCAGGGCTGGGACGGATTCTTCCTCTGGGACCACATCATCTACCGACCACCCACCGAAGCGGTGGCGGACCCTTGGATCGCGCTCGCGGCCATCGCTTGCGCGACGGAGCGCCTTCGGATCGGCCCGCTGGTGACGCCCCTGGCCCGGCGACGAGTACAGAAGGTGGCGCGCGAGACCGTCACCCTGGATCACCTCAGCCGGGGGCGCCTCACCCTCGGAGTCGGGCTGGGCGGCGACCGCAACGGCGAGTTCGCGCCTTTCGGGGACCCTGCCGAGCCGGGCGAGCGGGCCCAGCTCCTGGATCAGGGCCTCGAGAGACTGAACGAATACTGGGCCGGGAAATTCAAGCCGGCACCGGTCCAGCATCCCCGGATCCCGGTCTGGGTCGCCGGGCGCTGGCCGAACCGGCGTCCACTTCGGCGGGCCGCCAACTGGGAGGGCTTCTTCCCGATCGACCTCGGTGGACCCTACGACCTCGCCGAGTTCGCGGCCGAGGTTGGCGACCTGCGGTCGGGCCAGAGCGAGCCATTCGACCTGATCGCCGAGATCCCGCCCGGCGGCGACCCCGAGCCATGGGAAGCAGCCGGGGCCACCTGGATGCTCACCAGCTTCGACGCCCAGCCGAAGCTGGATGAGGTGCGGGGCGCAATCGAGGCGGGACCCTAAATCTGGATGCTCTTGACCTCGAGGAACTCCTCGAGGCCAAAACGTCCGTATTCACGGCCGCGGCCGGACTGCTTGTAGCCGCCGAACGGCGCGATCGGGTTGAAGGTCGCTCCGTTGATCTGCACCTGCCCGGTGCGCATCCGGCGCGCGAACGCCTTGGCGCGCTCCGGGTCGGCCGACCAGACGCCACCGTCCAGGCCGTAGACGGTCGAGTTGGCGATCTCGGCCGCCTCGTCCTCGGAGTCGTACGGCAGGATCGAGAGCACCGGCCCGAAGATCTCCTCCTGGGCGATGGTCATGTCGGGCTCCACCTCCGAGAAGACCGTCGGCCGCACGAAGTAGCCGCTCTCCAGGCCCTCGGGCGGCTCCACGCCCCCGGTGACCAGCTTCGCGCCCTCCTCCTGGCCCTTCTCGATGTAGGCGCGGACCCGCTCCCGCTGCGCCTCGGAGACCAGCGGGCCCAGCCGTGTCCCCTCCTCGAACGGATCGCCCGGCGTGGCCTTCTCGGCGGCAGCCTGCGCGACCGCCTCGGCCTCGGCCAGCTTCTCCCTCGGCACCAGCATCCGCGTGTGCGCGCTGCAGGTCTGGCCGGAGTTGAGGTAGCAGTTGGCGACGCCGTAGCCGACGGCCTTCTGCAGGTCGGCGTCGTCGAGGATCACGTTGGCGGACTTGCCGCCCAGCTCGAGCGCCACCCGCTTCACCGTGTCGGCGGCGACCTCGGCCACCCGGCGGCCCGCCCGCGTCGAGCCGGTGAACGAAACCATGTCGACGTCCTCGTGCGTGGCGATCGCCTCCCCCACCACCGGGCCGTAGCCGGTGACCAGGTTGAAGACGCCGGCCGGGAGGCCGAGCGAGTCGATGATCTCGGCGAGGACGAACGAGCTGAGCGGCGTCACCTCGCTCGGCTTGACGACCACCGAGCAGCCGGCCGTCAGCGCCGGACCCACCTTTGCGCAGATCTGGTGCAGCGGATAGTTCCAGGGCGTGATGCAGCCCACCACGCCGACCGGCTCACGCACCACCAGCGAGTTCCCGATCTGCTCCTCCCAGGCGACTTCGTTGGCGACCTGTGCCATTGACCCGAAGTCCATCGCGGGCAGGCCGGCCTGGATCGTCCGGGCCAGGGCGAGCGGCATCCCGACCTCGGCGGCGATCAGCGCCGCAATCTCGTCGGCGCGCTCGGCCAGCGCCGCGCTGATTGCGGTGCACGCCTCGACCCGCTCCTCGACCGGGACCTCGCGCCAGACCCCGAACCCGGACCGCGCCGCCTTCACCGCACGGTCGACGTCCTCCGGCGTCCCCTCCGGGATCCGCCCGATCACCTGCTCGGTGGTCGAGTCGATGACCTCGATCGTTCCGGAGCCGGATGGCTCCACCCACTCGCCGCCGATGTAGAGGCGGTCGCGGACGATCTCTTCCGTGGGATGGCCTGACTTTGCGGGTGCCTGGGTCTCGGTAGCCACGTCGTGCTCCTCTCTTCTGTAAGCGTTCTACGGCTTCGGCATCTGCATCAAACGGGTCGCGCTGGCGCGCGCCCTCGCATCTGCTCCTCGGCTGTGCCTCGGAGCACCCTCGCATCTGCCCCACCGGCCTCCTCCGCGATCGACTCGGCCGTGCGGTGGGCGAGCGCCATGATCGAGACCATCGGGTTGGTCCCGGACGAGGTCGGGAACGCGCTCCCGTCCCCGATCCAGACGCCCTTGGTGTCGTGCAACTCACCCCACGGCCCCGCGACCGAGGTCTCCGGGTCCTCGCCCATCCTGCAGGTTCCCATCTGATGGGCGCTGAACAGCTTGTAGCCGCCGGCCCGGAACGGGATTCGCTTGACGGTGGCGATGAACGCCTCGAGATCGTCGCCACGGCGCCAGGTCGGCGCCCCCTCGGCGAGAGGGCCGATCTGATGGGCGCCGGCGGCCTCGTGCAGCCGGACCTGCACCTCGATTCCCCTTTTCAGGTTCTCGAGATCGAGCTGGTCCGTGATCGCGTAGGTCGGGACGGACTCGCCGTTGGCATCGACTTCGACCTGCCCGGCGCCGCGATCCCGTGTCAGCGAGATGAACGTCGCCGTGTGGCTGAAGTCCTCCATGCGCTGCTTGTGGTCAGCGCCCGAGATCCAGGGGGTGGCAGAGCCGATCAACCCTGGCGCGTACTGGGCGGTCTCGATCAGGAAGCCGAGGCCCTCGCCCGTGTCCTTGAACTCGTCGCAGAGGCCCGCCTGCGGTGCGCCCCACCAGCCCCGCTGGTCGTCGCCGTACGCCCCGCCGACGACGCTCGATGGATGCAGGCGAAGGTTCTGCCCGACGGCCGGCCCGCCGATCCCGGACCGCTTCAGGAGCGCCGGCGACTCGAGAGAACCACAGGCCACGACCACGCGCGGAGCGCGCACGGTCACCTTGGCGCCGCGGCCGTCCGGCGTCTCCCAGACCGCCTCGACGCCCGCCGCCCGGCCGCCCTCTATCAACACGCGGGTGGCGCGGGTGAAGGTCAGGAAGCGGGCGCCATGCGCCTGCGCGTCAGCGAGCCAGGTCCGGTCGGCGCTCTGCTTGCTCCCGGACTGGTCGCCGAAGCCGAGATAGCCCGCCATCTCCGGTGTGTAGCGCTCGGGATCGGTGTTCCGCACGATCGTCTCGAAGTTCCAGCCAAGCGCCTCACTCCCCTCGCGCAGCCTCTGCTGCGTGCCGTTCAAGTCGCTGCAGCGGTCGTTCGCGTTGATCCGCTCCAGCACCGTGTCGAGGTGGCGGTCGTATTCGGGCCCGTCCACGCCCTCGAGCCCGTGCCCCGCCCATTCCTCACGAACCCAGGGGCGCGTCCGGAGGCAGTTGGTCCAGTTGATCGTCGTCCCCCCTCCCAAGGTGGTCCCAGCGACCAGGCTGACGTTGCCATCAGCGGTGAGAGTCGGGCCACCCCGCCAGAACATCTCCTGGAAGGCCGGCAGCTCGAGCTGCGTGAAGTCGGACTCGTTGTAGTACCCGGCCGCCTCGAGCACCACCACGTCCAGGCCTCGTGAGGCCAGCACCGCCGCAGCCACCGCCCCGCCGGAGCCCGACCCAACGATGCAGACGTCCGCGTCCAGCGTCTCCTCCGAGCCCTCCGGCTCATGAATCTCCAGAGGCTTCTCCAGCTCGGGCGGTGCGGAGATCGGCCCCGGGTAGCCGAAGCTCTCCCAGTTGAGGTTCTTGCCCGTCTGCGGGTCAGGCGCCCCATAGTGGAGGAAGAGCGTCATTCCGATCAGTGCAGCGACCCCGGCGGCGGCGCGTGGATCCGACAGCGCCGTGTTGCGGAGGATCTGCTC
>DATDJZ010000212.1:0-6034 GCA_036520315.1 Solirubrobacterales bacterium
CGCTCCTGGCGCAGCTTGCGCACCGCGATGAACTCGGTGATGCGCCGCTTCACGTCATCCAGCCCGGCGTGGTCCTCGTCGAGCACCTCGCGGGTGTGCGCTGGGTCGAGCTTCTCCTCGGAGCGCTTCGACCACGGCACGGCCAGCAGCCAGTCGAGGTAGCTGCGAATCATCGATGACTCGGGCGACTGCTCGCCCTGGCGCTCGAGCCGGCGCAGCTCGCGCTCGGCCTGCTCGGCGACCTCTTCAGGCATCTCGGCCTCCGCGATCTTGGTCTCGTACTCGGAGATCACGTCGCCCTCGTCCTCGCCGAGCTCCTTGCGGATCGACTCCATCTGCTTGCGCAGGAAGTACTCGCGCTGCTGGGCCTGAGCGCCGGACTCGACGTCATCGCGGATCTTGACGCGGACCTGCAGCTCGGCCAGACGCTCGCGCTGCATCTCGATCGCCAGCTCCAGCCGGGCCTTCACGTCGACGGTCTCGATCAGCTTCAGCTTCTGCTCTCGTGTGAGGTCCGGGCTGAACCCGGTGGTGTCGGCGAGAGCGCCCGGCTCCTCGATGGAGCGAAGGAAGCTGCCGATGCGCTCATCGGCGCCGCGCAGCTCGAGGATCTCCTCGACCACGGCCCGGTACTCCTGCATGAGCTCATTCGTGCGCTCATCGTCGGGGTGGCCGTCGTGGATCTCCTGGACATCGACGCGCAACTGCCCGTCGGTGTCGGGCTCAGCCGCCCCGGCCAGCCCGCGATGGAGGCCGACCACGGTTGCCACGTGTGCGCCGCCCGGCAGCTGGCCACGCTCGATCACCTCGGCGACCACGCCGATGCGGCCGAACTCGCCGTTCTGGCGCGGCAGGAGGAAGAGGCGATCCTCATCGCCGGTGTCGATCGGCAGGGTCGCCGTGATGGAGGGGAAGACGATTGCTTCGTCGAGTGGAATCAGAAGAAGGTTCATGAGTAGATCCAATTTCTGTAGTTGGTACAGCTAGAGGATAGCGACTCGATACCCACCGCTCGGCGGATGGCCGATCGAGGCGCCCCGTGGCTAGTCTGGGCCCGATGGCGAGCGTCCACCTACTCCTGCCGGCTCAGCGCTACGTCTTCGCCGTCTCCAACGGCGAGGCGGAGGCGGCGGCGATCGATAGCTCGGCGGAGGGCTTTCAGCGCTACAAGTCGCTGCAGGAGGGTGGCCGGACGGCTGGAATGGTCGCCTTCCCGAACACCCTGCTGATCCGGGGTGAGCGCGACTACCTCGTCGACCCCGGCCTGATCATGCAGGGTGCGCCGGTGCTCGGCGCGCTGGAGGAGCTTGGAGTCGATCCGAACGAGGTGAAGGACGTGATCCTCACCCACCTGCACTTCGACCATGCCGAGGGGCTGGCGGGATGGCCGATGCGGCGCACCTACGTGCACAAGGTCGAGACCGAGGCGCCCTACGCCCAGCTCGTCTCCGGCGTTCTCGAGATGGCGAACCTGGAGGTGCTGGAGGGGGAGGAGGGTGAGATCGAGCCGGGTGTGCGCTGGATCCGGACCCCCGGTCACAGCGACGGCCTGATCTCGCTGCTCGTCGACACCGACGACGGCCTTGTAGTGATCGCCTCGGACTGCGTCGGGCCGCTGCCCGAGTACTTCGAGCAGATGGACCTGCCCGAGGACTTCGGGCCGGAGCGTGAGGAGCTGCTGAAGCAGTGGAAGCGCATCCGCGAGCTCGATCCAGCTGTGGTCATTCCCGGGCACAACCCGCCCGTGAAGCTGGGCTAGCGGGCCGCGTCACCGGCAGGCTGTCCAGCCAGCCAAGGTCCTAATGTTCCGGCCGTGGAGGCCACGAAGACGCGGGAGCTCAGCGGGGAGAAGGCGCAGCGGATCGTCGAGGCGATGCGCTCCAGCGTCGCCCGCCGGGGCATCGCCGGCTCCACCTTCGAGCACGTCGCCAGGGAGGCTGGCGTCAGCCGGGGCCTGCTGCACTACTACTTCGGCACCAAGGAGGCGCTCCTGGTCGAGGTGGTCCGGCGAGACACCGAGCACCGGATCGCCAGGCTCGACGAGCCTCTCGGCAAGGCTGGGTCGGTCGACGAGGTGCTCGAGATCCTGGTCGCGGACCTCCAGGACTCGATCCAGAACGAGCCCGGCTTCTGGGTACTGCTCTTCGACCTCTTCACGGCGGGGCGTCGCAACCCCGAGATCCAGCGAGAGGTGGGGGAGCTCTTCAACCGAACCCGCGACCACGTCGCGGACATCCTGCGCGCGAAGCAGGCCGAGGGCGTGATCTCGCCGAGCGCCGACATCAACGCGGTGGTCGCGCTGCTCTTCGCGATGGCGGACGGGATCGCTCTCCAGGTCCTCTCAGACCCGGAACGGGACCACACAGGCGTCATCGAGGCCGGGACCGAGGCCGCGCGCCACCTCCTCGCCGGCTGACTCCGAACCTGCGAGCGCGCTCGCGCCTAGAGTCCCGCGCGTGATCTGGCAGGAGCCCGCCAAGGGCGGCTACCCCGACCGCTCCTTCCTGGCACTGCCGGGCGAGGGCCGCATGGGCGCCGCTCGCCGGGGGCTGATCCCGTACTCGCCGATGGGATACCTGACCGAGCTCACGATGACCGAGGGCTCGCGCGGGCACTCGACCTTCTCGATGCCCGCCTCGCCCTGGTTCGCGAACTCCTCGGGACTGATCTCGGGCGGGGTGCTGGCGCTGATCGGCGACGCCGCACTGGGCTCGGTAATCCATTCCGACGTCGGCCCGGGTCAGGGGATGACCACAGCGGAGCTCTCGATGTCATTCCTGCGGCCCGTCGTGCCGAAGGCCGGGACCGCGATCATCGGTTCGGGACAGCTGATCCACCGGGGCCGCTCGCTGGGGATCTCCGAGGCCTTCCTCTTCGACCACGACGACCAGCTGATTTCGCACGGGACCACCCGCTGCACGGTCTTCCCCCCCGTGGACCCCCTTCCCGATCCGCCGGAAGACGGCACCGCCGAGTTCGCTGAGCGGCCGCCCGGCGATGACCCGAACGACCCACTGCGCCGCCCGGTGGAGGGCGAGGTGATCTCCCAGGAGGTCTTCGAGCGCCGCAGCGGCCTCGAGATCCTCCGGGACCTGATCGCCGGCGAGCTGCCCCGGCCGCCGATCTACCACCTCACCGGCCTGCGGCTGGCCGAGGCGGAGGAGGGGGAGACAGTGGCCGTGTTGCCCTGCAGCAGGTGGCTCTCGACCTCGGCGGGCACGATCCAGGGCGGCTTCACCGCCATGCTGGCCGAGAGTGCGATGACCTCGGCCGCCTTCAGCACCGCGCCCGCCGACGCGGCCGTCGCCACGCTCGACTTCAAGGTCAACTATCTGCGGCCGGTCTTCCCGGACGGCAACGAGGTGACCGCCCGCGCGCGCATCCTGCACCGCGGCAGAACCCTGGTCGTGGCCGCGGCCGAGCTCACCAACGCGGAGGGCAAGAAGGTCGCCCTCGCGACCGGCTCCTCGATGTACCTGCCCGGCAGGCCCGCCAACCTGGTCGGCGTGGAGCTCGGCTCGGGCTCATCCGATCCCGAGGACGATCCCGGGGCCTAACCGGTCGCGCGGCGCGCGATACAGTCGCGCCGTGGGGCTGTTCGGCTTCCTGCGCAAGAACGACGAACGGGCGATGCCGGAGCCCGGGACTCCCGAGTTCGAGGCCGCCGTGGCGGGTTCCGCGATCCCGGATTCCCAGAGCGTCTCGATGGGCGAGCCCGGCTGGACCCAGCCCGGCGGCTCGCAGACCGTCGACCTGCGCGGCACGGGCAAGCGGGAGGAGATCCAGGGGGTCCTCCGCGAGCATGGGATCGACCCCGACCAGAGGGATCAGACAATCGACGCCTCGCAGGTGCCCGGCCTGCGGCAGGCTCTGCTCAGGGTGCTGTTCGGCCGGGTGCCGAACAGCGGCGGAATCGGCGAAGGGCTCCCGGAGCGGAAGCCGTAGCCCCGAGGGCACCCCGTCTGTGGGCGGATGCTGCTGATACGGTCCGCCAGTGAGCCTCGCGGGGAGAGCGGCCGGGGGTGCCGCCATGCTCGTCATCGCGCTGGCTGCGCTCCCGGCGCCTGCGGCTGATGGGGCCGGCACGCCGGCAACGGAATCAGCAAAGCCCGTGCCGGCCCGATCCGCCTGGAAGCGCTACGTGATCGACCCCGGCAAGGTCGTCTATCCGAAGGCGGTCTACGTGCTGGCGGGGTCGCCGGAGACGATCCGGAACACCGGCGGCTTGAAGGCGCGCGGCGGCGGGGCCACCACGATCACCTCGGCAGGCGTCGACTCGAGCGGCGTCGGCGTCCCGGCCCTCCTGCTCGACCTGGGCGCGAACGTAGGCGGCTACGTCGAGATCGGCATCCGGGCCTCCAGCGGAGCGCCGATCCGGCTCGGCTACTCCGAGACGCTCGACTACATGACGCCAGCGGGTGACGTCCCAAGCCTCGGCCTGTCGTTCGGCCAGAGCGACGATCCGGACGGCCGGACCGACGTCTTCCAGGTCACCGGTCCGGCGGAGCTGCGCTCGCCCGGCATTCGCGGGGCACAGCGCCTCATCGCCCTTCAGCTCGACGGCGCCGGCAGCGCCTCGATCGACTACGTCCGCGTCCGGACCGAGCACCTCCATCCGAGCCCTCGTCGGTATAGCGGCTACTTCTACTCGAGTGATCCGCTGCTCAACCGAATCTGGTTTGCGAGTGCGTACACCTTCGCGATGAACTCCGTCAGAGACCTGCGCCCCGGTTTCGGGTTCAGCGGAACGATCGTGACCGACGGGGCCAAGCGGGATCGCCTGATCTGGGCGGGCGACCTGGGGATGGAGAACCTGGTCGGCAATTACGCGCTCCGGTCCGCCCCGAACATCCTCCGGCGCTCCCTGCAGGCGTTCAGCTGCCTACAGCTCGCCGACGGCCAGCTCTCACCTGCCGCGCAGATCGCGGTTCAGTGCCCGAGAAATCCCGCGCCGGTCCCCGACGCATCCGCCTTCCCCGCCACTGCCCAGCCTGCTGCCGGTAACGGCGCCCTGCGGCTGCCGCAGTACACGGCGGCCTGGATCATCGCGCTCCGCGACTACTACTTCTTCACAGGCGACCGGCGGTTCGCGCACCGGATGATGCCCGTGGTCCGTCGTGCGCTCGCCTACTTCCTTGCCAACCTGGACGGCGGCCTGTTCCGGACGCCCTCGGATCCGATGACGATCAACTGGCACCCACCTGATCTGGCAGGCGGGATCGACGCCCACACCAACGCCTCGCTCTACCGGGCGCTGATCGCCGCAGCCGCGTTGGAGCGGAGTGTGGGGAAGGGCCGCCCCGCCGCGAAGCTCGACCTGGGGCACGCCGAGGCCCTGCGGGGGGCCATCCTGGCTCGCCTCTGGGATCCGCAGGCGGGGGCCTTTATCGGCAACACCGACGACCCGCTTCGCAACCACACCCAGGACGCGCAGGTCGAGGCGATTCTCGCCGGTCTCACCAGCCCGAGCCGATCGCAGCAGGCTCTCCACTTCATCGACTCCAACCTGCTGACGCCGTTCGGCGTCGCCAACGGCCAATTCGACAACGATCCGTACACGGGCAGGTACATCTCGCCCTTCATCTCCGCGACGGAGGTGATGGCGCGCTTCTCGCTCGGAGACGCCAACGGCGCGCTCAACCTGATTGGGCGGACCTGGGGGCGGATGCTCGCCGTGGGACCCGGCACCGTGTGGGAGCGCATGCGGCTCGATGGCATGCCCAACTCGGGCGCCGTCTCGCTGGCGCATGGGTGGAGCGCCGGCCCGGTTCCCGGCCTCTCCGCGTACGTGCTCGGCATCCGGCCGACGGCTCCGGGATACCGGCACTGGGTCGTCGCGCCGCAGCCCGGCTACCTGCGCTTCGCCCAGGGCGAGGCACCGACGCCGCGCGGGCCGATCGCCTCGCGGTGGAGCCGCGGCGGCCGGTCGTTCAAGCTCACCGTCACCGCCCCGCGCGACACCTCCGGGGTGGTGGAGCTGCCCGTGCAGGGGCGCACACGGATGGTCGCGCGCGACGGCAAGGTCGTCTGGTCC
>DATDJZ010000213.1:0-8816 GCA_036520315.1 Solirubrobacterales bacterium
GCGGTCGGCATCCACCTGCTGCTCGCGACCCAGAGGCCCTCCACCGACATCATCACCGGGACGATCAAGGTCAATATCCCGTCGCGGATCGCCTTCGCGGTCTCGTCGCAGGTCGACTCGCGGGTGATCCTCGACCAGGGCGGCGCCGAGACGCTGCTCGGTCAGGGCGACATGCTCTTCCGGCCGGCGGGCACCTCGAAGATGCAGCGCATCCAAGGCGCCTTCATCACCGAGGCCGAGATCGCGAAGCTGACCGAGCGGTGGTCCGACCAGGGCGAGCCTGACTTCGCGGACGAGCTGCTCGAGGCCGTGCAGCCGCCATCCGAGGATGGCGGGGGAGACGGCGACTTCGACCCCGACGCCGACGACCTGCTCGATCAGGCCGCACAGATCGTGGTCGAGAGCGGCACTGCCTCGGTGTCGATGATCCAGCGGCGCCTGCGGGTCGGCTACACGCGCGCGGGCCGCCTGATCGACATGCTCGAGCGGCGCGGGATCATTTCCGGATACGAGGGCTCGAAGCCTCGGCAGGTGCTCGTCTCGATGGCGGACCTGCCGCGAGTCCTGGGCGGCGGAGAGGCCTCCCCGGCCTCGCCGTCGGAGCCGGTGGGCGCGCCCCCCGAGGGCGACTAGTCCGGACCCGCAAGAATGACCCGCGTGAGTGAGCGGGAGCCAAGCGAGCGCGGGCGAGGTGTGAGGGCGGGAATTCTGGTCACCGGCACCGAGGTGCTGAGCGGCTACGTTACCGACCGCAACGGCCCCTGGATCTCGGAGCGGCTCGCCGATCTCGGAGTCGAGGTGGAGGAGATCACGGTGGTGGGCGACCGGCCCGAGGACCTCGAGGGCGCCCTTCGCCACATGCGCGACCAGGGCCTCGACCTGATCATCACCTCGGGCGGGCTCGGCCCGACCGCAGACGACCTGACGGCCGAGGTCGTGGGCCGATTTGCGGGCCGCGAGCTCGTGCTCGACACCGAGATGGAGGAGAAGATCGCCGAGATCATCGCCCGCTACGCGCGGCGGCTCCGCTTCGACCCCGAAGGGGTGCGGGAGGCGAACCGCAAGCAGGCGCTGGTGCCCGAGGGCGCCACGGCGCTCGATCCGGCGGGTACCGCGCCCGGGCTCGTGGTGCCCGCCGAAGCGCAGGTGGTGATCGTCCTCCCTGGCCCGCCCCGTGAGCTGCAGGAGATGTGGCCTCGGGCGCTTGCAGCACCGCCCGCCCAGGAGGTTCTGGCGCGGACCCAGCCCTACCGGACGATGTCGATTCGCATGTTCGGGATCCCGGAGTCGGAGCTCGCCAAGGCCCTGCGCGAGATCGAGGAGGACGGCGCGGACCTCGAGCAGCTCGAGATCACCACCTGCCTGCGAGGCGGCGAGCTGGTCACGGACGTTCGTCACCGGCCGGGCTCGGAGGAGGCGGCCCAGGCGCTTCGTGCCGGCCTCGAGGAGCGGCTCGGCAAGTTCACCTACACGGAGAGCGGCGAGTCGATCGAGGAGGTCGTCTTCAGGCTGCTCGGGGATCGGACGATCGCCGTGTCGGAGTCCGAGAGCGGGGGCCTGCTGGCCGGACGATTGACCCTGCGCCCAGGGTCCTCGCAGTGGTTTGCAGGAGGCGTCGTCTCCTATTCGAACGAGTCGAAGACGAAGCTGTTGGGCGTCGACGCAAAGCTGATCGAGGAGCGCGGCGCGGTCTCACCGGAGGTGGCGGAGGCGATGGCCGACGGCGCGCTCGAGCGCTTCGAGGCGGACGTCGCCTGCGCGATCACGGGAATCGCCGGCCCCGATGGCGGGACCGACGAGAAGCCGGTCGGCTACGTCTGCTTCTGCGCGAAGACGGCGAGCGGGGAGAAGCTCGCCCGCGACCCGGTCCTGCCCGGCAGTCGCACTGAGGTGCGCGAGCGCTCCGTGGTCGTGGCGCTTCACCTCGTCCGCTATCTGCTCGAGGGGCGGGAGCCGCCCCGATGAGCGCCGCGCTTGCGCTGGCCGTGGTCTCGCTCGCCCTGCTGGCGTCCGGTGCGCCGACCGCCTCGGCGCAGTCCGCCAGCTCGGGCAGCGACTTCGCGGGCAGCATCGAGATCCCGGGAGGCCGCCACCTCTATCTCGAGTGCCACGGGAGCGGCTGGCCGACGGTGATCTTCGAGGCCGGGCTGCGCAGCCGAGGGGATATCTGGACCGGGTCGCGGGGGGGCGGCGGCACGGGCGTCCAGCCGCGCGTCTCGCAGTACACACGGACCTGTTTCTACGACCGCCCCGGAACCCTCGCCCACTTCCCGTACGTCAGCCGCAGCGACCCACTGCCGATGCCGCGCAGCACGGGAGAGGTCGTGGCGGACCTGCACGCGCTGCTGGCGGCCGCCGCCGTCCCCGGGCCCTACGTGATGGTGGGCGCGTCAACCGGTGGGCTGATCGTCCGCCAGTACGCGAGCCTCTACCCCGCCGAGGTCAGCGGGCTCGTGCTGGTCGATGCGATCTCCGAGGCGATGGAGGGGCTGATGAGGCCCCGGCAGTTCGCTCGCTACAACCGCTACTACCTGCAGTCGCCCTCGGCCGACGCCGCCCAGTACAAGAACCTCGAGGCGATCGACTTCTACCAGAGCTTCGCCGAGATGAAGCCGCTGCGCCGCACTCCCCGGCGGCTTCCTGTGTTCGTGATCTCGGCCGACCACGGCTTCGGGGTCCCGACTGGCGTCTCGCGGCGGTTCGCGGAGCTCGTCAACCGCACCTGGAAGCGGAGCCAGCTCTACCTGGCGTCGCTGCGTCCGCGCACCAATCGGGTGATTGCCTTCGGCAGCGGGCACCAGGTGCACGTCAACCGCCCGGGTCTGGTCACGCGCTACGTCCTGCGGATGGTGGCGAGGGCGCGCGGCGGCTGAACGGCGTTCCAGGGAAAGCGCTGTTTTCATGGAAAGCAGCACTTCGGTCAGTGGAGACATACTGCGTGGCGATGTCGCAGGACAACGTGGAGATCGTGCCTCGGGCGTATGAGGCTTCAACCGCTGGGACCCGCTCGCAATGCCTGAACATGGTGAACTTCGCGCCCGGATGGACGCCTATCTAGGCGAAAGGCCGGGCTGGCGGCTATGCGACGCTGGACTCGGCTCGGCTAGTAAAGGCAAGCGCGTGTCGAGGCCGGTCAGGCGAAGAATGCTCGCGACCTGGTCGCCCAGGTCCACCGCCAGGCTGTCGGGTCTCGGGTCACCTTGAGCTTCGGCGTGAGCGTCAGTTCTTTTTTCGCGTCTTTTCGACCGCGTCAGCGATATCGGAAGCTTGCTGGCCATAATTCTTCATCTGAGTAGCAAGCGTCTTCACAGTGTCGAGGTCGAGCTTGCCCAGATCGAGCTTCGCCATCTGCTTGGAGCCGCCCAGCCGCTTGAGCGGGCTTTTCTTGCTGTTGCCGGCCCCTAGACGAGATTTGATCACCGCGCCCCCGGCGGCTGCCACCAGCGCAGTGGCACCAGCGATGAGAGGGGTCTTTGCCTTGCCTGCCGCATCGGCGACCGCGCGACCTGATGTCTTCGCCTTATCGATAGCCGTATGGGCGATCGATTCCGCACCATTGCGGTTCTGTGCGCTCCGGCTCTGTGCGCGCGACTTCGACCGGGAGGCGCTTGCGCCCTTCGCCCGACTTCCGTTCGAGCTCTTGCGACTCGAACTCGTCGAGTTGGATCGTTTCGCACTGGTGCTCCGACTCGAGCCTGTGGGTTTCTGCCGGCTGTCGCTGCGACTACTTGAACTCTTTGTCTTGGTGGATTGCGCCATCTCTCTCCTTAGGTCTGGTGCAGTCAGGTGCGCTTCGCGCGGCCTGTTTACTTCCTTGACTTGCTCTTCGTTGAGTTGCCGGATGCCTTCTTCCTTGGTGTACGGCTGGTGGCTCCGGAGGACGTCGACCTCCGCCGATCAGCGTCCCCCTTGATCTCCGACACGGGGATCTCGTCGTGAGCGACGTCGGTTGCCAACTGCGGAAGCAACTCTGGTCTTAGTCGCGGCTTCCACAGTTGTCTCCAGTCTTTGGGTATCCCGCCTGGGCCGTGCAAGGTGACCGCAGTCACGCTCGCCCATTTGCTCCCAAACCGGGGTGTGGCAGGTTGCTTCGCGTCTAGCGAAACAATGCTGCCTCGCTTCCTCGCAGTAATGAGTTACCCGCTAAGACACCCTTCAAACATATGTTCGATGCGAACTTAAGCCCGACTGCGGTAGTCCGCACCGTCTCAAACGCGCTGAAAAAGCGCGCGGCGTGCAGTTTCTTCCGCTTGGACGAAAAGCGGCGGTTGTCGTGGCCCTACTCCGACAGCCCGGCGGCTTCGAGGGCGTCGTGCCGGCTGTCGAACCATTGAAGTCGGATGGCTGCGGGTCGTAAAGTAGCGGCATGGCGTCGGAGCGCCGGGAGCGGATGGCCCAGAACGAGGCGATGTTCCGCGTCGCCAACGAGCGGATGGCGGATTGGGAGGAGCAGCACGCAAATAGTGCGGTCGAGCCCTACTTCTGCGAGTGCGCGAACCCCGAATGCGGCGAGCATGTGGATCTGCGCAAGGCCGACTACGAGAGGGTCCGCTCGGACTCGCGTCGCTTCGTGATCGTCCCTGGGCACGAGGTGCCGGACGTGGAGACGGTGATCGAGCGAAACGAGGGCTGGACGATCGTCGAAAAGGCGCCCGACCTAACTGACACTGTCGAAGAACTCGACCCGCGCCGCGACGGCTGATCTTTACGCGGCGCCAGAGACCTGGCCCCGCCGCGCCCGGTGCACGCCATAGCGCCGACTGCTGCCCTTGGGGGGGTGAACCCCCATTGGTTGAACAACTCGTACGTTGGGCGCACGATTCGGCGTCGCCTACTCCCGCAGCTCGGCGGCTTCCAGGGCGGCCTCCAGATTGCCACCCCGTTCGAATCGAACGACCTTGCCATCGCGGAAGGTCCAGGTGTGCGCCTCTTCCCGGATCTCGCTACTTGTTGGACGGCCGGCGTGGCGGCTGACGGCGGCGACCACGGTATCGCCAAGGTCGAACAGTTCATGAAGCTCATGCTGGTACGAGGCAGACGACTGACGAGCGCGTCGCAGGGCGAGGTTGACTTCAGCGCGGCCACTACGAATACCGGGGTCGACGGCCTCGGGAGGATTGACGTATTCGACGTCCGGCGTGGCGAAGTGGTCGACGAGGCGCTTCGGATTACGGTCGATCAGTCCCTCTTTGTAAATCCTCCGCACGATCTCGACGTTCTCCTCCGACATCGCCTACTCCCGCCCTCCTCGAGGCTCGGTGTGGCTTCGCGTACTTACGAGAGGCTCAGAACGTGTTCGACGACGTCATTGGCGCGCGACTGAACACCGTTCGCACGGCTCCCAACACTGTCTCGGACGTCCTTGGCCTGGCGCTCGACTGCGCGGCGCTTTCGCCGCAGGACGGTTGCGCCGCGTCGCTCGAACCGGTTGAGCTGCTGACGGGCCAGTCGGCTGTCGCTGTAGGTGCGGATGGTCGCGGCTACGCGGTCACGCGCCTCGAGCGCCGCCCCAACCGGGACCAGGATGACGCGCTCAGCGTGGCGGGCGACGGCCTCGAAGCGAGTCTTCTCGGCCAAGACGCGACGAGCGGTGGCCCGACCTGTCTGCTTGGAGGCCGTGCGGGCTGCGCGACCGGTGCTCTGGGCGGACGTTGTGGTGCGGCGAACGGACGCCTTGGCGGTCCCGCTGCTCTGTCTTGCGGAGTTTCGCTTTCGTGTGGCGGCGGCCTTCTTGGCGGCTGCCTGACGTTGGGTTCGGGTCTGCTGGGCCATTGGATTTCGGTTCCCTTCGTTGCTGTGTATTGACGTAAGTACTTGCTGCTCGAGCTAGAACAATCTGATCAGCAGGTTCAGCAAGATCGTGAGCGCAATCGAGAGGCCGATCGACCACAGAAGGCAGCCAGGCATGAAGCGCACCTGTGTGCGTTCCCGAGATCGCTTCCAGATCACGAACATCGTGTGCCGCCTGCTAACGGTGTCTCGAAGGAATTAACCCGGCCGAGGCCCTTGGGGCCCCGGCCGGGAAGCATCCGCTAGCGACCGTTCCGATCGCCCTCCTCGAGACTCTCGGTGTACGGATCGCGCGACCCGGACTTGGCCAGCCCGCGACCGATGAAGTAGGCACCGGCGACGATTGCGACGTAGAGCCATGCCTGGCGGGCGATGAACTCGTCGGTTCCGTCGGTGTCGCCGCCCTTGATCACGGCGGCGCTGACGAGAATCGCGGCGATGACGCCGACCATCCCCCAGAACTCGGTGGTCTTGAACGCCTGCTTGGTCTCGGTCGCCAGGCGGCGAACGCGGCCTTGGCGACGGACCGAATCGGTGCGCAGGGCACCGGGCTTCGTTGCAGCTTCCATGCTTTTCACTTCCAGTCTTTCGGTGTCCCGCCTGGGCCGTGCAAGGTGACGCAGTCACGCTCGCCCATTTGCTCCCAAACCGGGGTGTGGCAGGTTGCTTCGCGTCTAGCGAAACAATGCTGCCCCGCTTCCTCGCAGTAATGAGTTACCCGCTAAGACACCCTTCAAACATATGTTCGATGCGAACTTAAGCTCGACTGCGGTAGTCCGCACAGTCTCAAACGCGCTGAAAAGCGCGCGGCGAGGTGCGGACGGCAGGTCGGTTGCCGTCTTCTCGAGGGTCTGACGACGAATCAGTTCCATCGAGGTGTCGAGCGCGAAAAGGCGGTCCCGGGAACGCCTCAGCTCTTCAGAAGGCCCGTGAAGCCCGAGAACTAGCCGTCGTGTCGCGTCCACGGAATCCAGGCAGAGCAAGAACTAGGAGCCCTGCTGTCAAGCCAACTCCTCGGCCACGTCCCCCGCCTCGCCGTGTTTCTCAATAAGCCAGAGGTGCGGGTACTCCTTGACTACCGTTTCGTGCTCGGCAGCGATGTGCCCCGGCACTACCGCAAACCGATTTGATCGCGAGCGGACTTCGTGCCATTCCCGGCTCGATAGTTGGAAGCGTTCACCGCAATCGACCTGCCAGCACTCACATCGGAAGCCGGCAGTTAGCTGGCCGTCTTCGATCCACTCGGCCTTTCGCTCGTTGAGATCCCGGGAAAAGGCCTCGTTCAACGCGATGCGCTCTTCCCTCGACCCAGCTGGGGGCTCGGAAGAGTCCGCCACTCGGCAACCGTACTGGGTTACGGCTGACCTTCCCAGGCCAGGTCCCTAGAAGACCCGCCTGAGCAGGTACAGCACGACCAGTACCAGGATGATGATGATGAGGATGGTGATGATGGACAAGGGGTTCCCTCCCTTCTGAGATCCCGTAGCTGACCCCCTTCACGAACGTCCTTGTTCGTCCACCCCCTCTACCCCGGCGATGCGGCGACCAAAACCCTCTGATCGACTAGCGGCGTCTCTAGCCCTCCCGCTCCGGCGACGCGGATTAAGTCCGGCGCTGCGTGGATAGAAGTGATCCGTGGCGGATCAAGGGAGTGAGAGCCGCGACGCGCACGATGATGACGGTATGGAGCGCGTCAGCCGCGAGCTGATCGAGCTGCTCAACGAGCTGCGAGTCGCGCTTCCCGGCGTTCAGGTCCTGTTCGCTTTCCTACTGGCTGTCCCGTTCGCACAGGGGTTCACCCGCACGACCGACTTCCAGCGCGCGCTCTTCTTCGTCGTGATGGCCCTCACGGCGGTGTCGTTGGCGCTCCTAATCGCGCCCTCGGCCTGGCATCGGCTGCGCTTCCGCCAGCAGGACAAGGAGCGCATCCTGCGCGCCTCGAACAAGATGTCGATCGCCGGCCTCGGCTTCCTTGCCCTGGCGATGACCGGGGCCGTGATGCTGATCGCCGACTTCATCTACAGCCCGACGCTGACGATCGTCAGTGGCATCGCCGCGGCCCTCGTGTATGGCGTCCTCTGGTACGTGTTGCCGCTGGCCGGGCCCCGGGGTCCGCGCCCGGACGAAGCGCAGGGATAACGCCGTCGCTGGGCGGGATGAACCAGGCGGGGGTCTGCTCGAGTTCGTCAAAGATCTCCACGAAGTTCGACAGGGAGTCGAGAGCCCCATCGCGACCTTTGCTTTGTATGGGCGCCGTTCCAGACCACTCGGATCCATCAGCCCGGGGGAGAGCGAGCGAGCCGAGGCACTTAGCGACCAGTGAGCGCGACGGTTCAGGTCTCGAGTGCGGCCGACCCGCCATCTAGTTTTTCGTCGTGGCCAAGGAGCGGCTCAAGAGCCCCAGGGCTCGCCTGTTCGTGGCCCTCGACCTGCCTGACGACGTGCGCGCCGGGCTCGTCGACTGGCAGCGGACCGCGCTCTCAGACCCGGCTGTGCGCCCGGTCAAGCCCGAGTCCCTGCACATCACCCTGGTCTTCCTCGGCTACCAGGCGGAGAAGGACGTGAAGAGGATCGCCAAGGTCGCTTTCGCGACCGAAGCGGCGGCCCCTGCGGTGGAGCTGGTCGCCGAGCCACTGGGAGTGCCGGGCAAGCGCCCCCGCCTGATCGCGCTCGACGCGCGCTCGGACGAGGCCGTCGCCCTGCAGAAGGGGGTGGAGGAGAACCTGGTGGCGGAGGGCTTCTACGAGCCCGAGAAGCGCCCCTTCTGGCCGCACCTGACGGTCGCGCGCGTGAAGCCGGAGGCGCCGGGCAGCCGCAAGCCCGCTCAGATCCGCAACCTGCCGCACCCGCTGCCCGAACACATGTTCCGGTTCTTCCGTCCGACTCGTCTGGTGCTCTTCAAGTCGCACCTGCGCAGGACCGGTGCCGAGTACGAACCCCTGGCCGAGTTGGAGCTTCCGACCGCCAACGACGACGAAGCAGAGAGGTGACCCAATGGCAGATCAGAAGCCCAATCTGAGAGAGGC